>JBGTIS010000047.1:0-16482 GCA_041745535.1 Cyclobacteriaceae bacterium
CCTGCGGGATGATTACCTGCTCCGCCTGAACAGGATACTGAAAAGAGCCGATGAATTAGGCATGGTAGTGATTTTGGGTTATTTTTATTTTGGTCAGGACCAATACCTTACCGATGAAAAGGCGGTAATCAACGCGACGCATCAGGCCACCGACTGGCTATTGGACCAGGGCTACAGAAACGTAATGGTAGAGGTGAATAACGAATGTAATGTACGGTACGACCACGCCATTCTGCAACCCGAACGTGTGCATGAACTTATAAATCTGGTAAAAGGTAAACAAAAGGACGGGCATCGGTTGCTGGTTAGTACCAGTTACGGAGGCGGTGAAATTCCTTTACCCAATGTGGTGGGGACCTCCGATTTTATCCTGCTGCATGGCAATGGTGTAAAAGACCCTGAGCAGATCACCCGGATGGTGCGGCAAACCAGAAAGGTAAAAGGATATAAAACCATGCCCATTGTATTCAACGAAGACGATCATTTCGACTTCGATAAAGCAGAAAACAACTTTGTAAGTGCCGTAAAAGCCCATGCCTCCTGGGGCTACTTCGACTATAGAATGGACGGCGAAGGATTTGAAGAAGGGTACCAGAGTGTACCCGTGGATTGGGGAATTAATTCCACCCGGAAAAAAGGCTTTTTCAATCTGTTAAAGGAAATAACTACCAGCAGTGACCGGTGATTAGCAGGTACCCCAGGTATTCAAAGAAATACCAGGCTGAAATACGCGAATTAATGCCTGGTATACCCTTATCGCTTTATTTTTTGTTTGTATTCACTGGGTGTCATGCCTGTAACTTTACGAAAATGCCGGTGGAAATTAGAAATGTTGTTGTAACCATTATAAAAACAGCATTGGGTAGTATTATATTCTCCTTCAATCAACATTTTACAGGCGTTGCCTATGCGTACATCAATCAGAAAATTGGAGAATGTTTTTAAAGTTCGCTGTTTGAAGAACCGGCAAAAAGCGGTCGGTGACATATTCACTTTGGAAGATATTTCATTCAAAGTGATTTTCTCATGAAAGTTGACCATTACGTACTCAAATACGGCAGTGATCTTTTTATTATCTTCTGAAACAGAGTGTAAGGGAATACTGGTTGTAGAAATTAAGCGAAGGTTATGTGCCTTTGAAATGGTATTTAAGATACCTATGAATTCCAGAAAACAATCAAATTTTTCAAGGTTCATCATTCTGTTCAAACCTTTATAAACCTCACCGGCTACTTCACCATTTAATTTTATCCCATAGGCTGAATAATTCAGAAGTTTTTGCAGGGAACCTGCCTCAGGCAGCAGTTTAAAAATTGTCATGAGGGTATCCTGGCTAAAAAATACCGATATGGCGCGGGCATGGAGGTTTGGATTGTTATAGTAATTATCGGTATTCCTTAACACATGCGGAATATTTTTCCCCACCAGAAAGACGTCACCTTTTGTGAATTCAGAAATAGTTTCTCCAATAAAAATCTGACCATCTCCTTCTATAATATATGTCAACTGACAATCTTCATGAAAGTGAATCGGATCAAAAAAAAAGTTTAAGTCCCAGTATTCCAATCGTAACGACTCTTCATTTGATCTTGGTATTTTAAAGTAAAGGGGTTCCATTTATGTATTGAATTTGTGGCTTATATAACAAATATGTTAAATATTAAGATACCAAATGCAAGCATAAAATGACATTTTTTACAAGATAGTATCAATATTGACTAAAATAAGTAAATATAAAAGCTATATTATTGTATATATTTATCAGTGAAGAATTCCACCTTTATTGATATATCATATGGAACACTATCCCAGTATTTTTAACGATGTAATGGGCCCCATCATGCGGGGACCTTCCAGTTCCCACTGTGCGGCATCACTAAGAATAGGTCGTTTGTGCAGATCATTGATGGATAATGAAATCACGGATATTCTCATAGAGTTTGATCCGGATGGTTCATTGGCTACCACCCATAAAAGCCAGGGATCAGACATGGGATTATTTGGTGGGTTTCTGGGCTGGGAGGCTTTTGATGAACAGTTGAAATTTGCTGAAGATGCCATCAAGGGTGCGGGCATCCAGGTACATATCGATATTGTAGATATTGGCGCCACCCATCCAAACACCTATAAAATCACCCTTACCAATACAAGGGAAACCCGACAGCTTACGGCTCTTTCCACCGGCGGAGGTATGATTGAAGTTATTGAGATTGATGGTGCCAGTGTATTTATGGCAGGAGATTATCATGAAATTCTGATTTATTGCAAAACGGGAAATGGCCTGAAAAATATTATAAACGCGGAAATGGAATATGATGAATTCCATTTACGGGAAGGCAGTGTTCGTTTTATTGAAATAAAATCACAACAGCCGCTGGATGATATATTGTATCAGAAACTTCTTGATCTTAACGATGTACTCTTTATCAGGCAGCTTTCTCCGGTACTTCCGATTCTATCCAGAAAAAATCTGCAGGTACCCTTTATTACCTGCGAAGAAATGTTGCGCTTTAATGAAGATGAAGATCTGGCGTTATGGGAACTTGCCGTTAAATATGAAAGTATGCGGGGAAATATCTCACCAGATGAGGTTTGGAACAGAATGAAAGAGATCGCGAATATTATGAAATCCTCCATCAGTGCCGGCCTCAAAGGCACCGAATACGCTGATCGGATTTTAGGCTGTCAGTCTGTGAACTTTAAACAAAAGATGGATGACAATCACCTGATGGGCGGAGACCTTTCCAATCGGATTATCCTGTTTGTTACGGCCATGATGGAAGTGAAAAGTTCGATGGGCGTAATTGTGGCAGCACCCACAGCCGGCTCCTGTGGCGTAGTGCCCGGAGCCCTGATTGGCACTGCTTCCTCACTGGGTCTTGACGAAGACGCGGTGATCAGGGCACTGCTTGCCGCAGGCATCATTGGAGTATTCATAGCCGCTCATGCCACCTTTGCGGCGGAAGTAGGTGGGTGCCAGGCCGAATGCGGATCGGGCTCCGGAATGGCTGCGGCTGCCCTTGTGGGTATGGCCAACGGTTCTTTACACCAATCGCTGGGTGCTGCTTCCATCGCATTGCAAAACTGCCTGGGTATGATCTGCGATCCGGTCGCCAATCGGGTGGAAGCCCCTTGTCTGGGGAAAAATGTAATGGCTGCCACCAATGCTCTCTCCTGTGCCAATATGGCGCTCGCGGGATACGACCATCTGATTCCGCTGGATGAGGTGATCGATACCATGAATCAGGTTGGTCAAAGCATTCCTAATACACTCAGATGCACCTCGCTGGGAGGTTTGTCCATTACCAAAACTTCTAAAGAAATTGAGGAAAGGCTGAATCAACGCATGTTTAAGAGCTGTTAAAGCGCGTCAGAAACTGCTTCTCACTTCCTCTATATCAGCCACACTGCGGGGCAAGGGTTTTCCTAACTGTCGGCTCCCGGCAGGGGTAATCAAAAAATCATCCTCCATACGGATGCCGCCAAAGTCTTTGAATGCCTCCACTTTATCATAATTGATGAAGTCGGCATTTTTATGGGTGCTTTGCCATAAATCGATGAGTTCGGGAATCATATAAATGCCTGGCTCTACCGTGAGCACAAAACCTGCCTCCAAAGCTTTACCCAGGCGCAGAGATTTCAGTCCAAACGCTTTACTTTGTGTGAGTGCCGGGGTATATCCCACATACTGCTCACCCATATTTTCCATATCATGTACATCCAGCCCCATCATATGCCCGAGCCCACATTGGAAGAACAGGGTATGGGCTCCTGCCTGCACCGCTTCATGGCTATCACCCTTCATTAATCCGATTGCTTTCAGCCCGTCCACCAGCGCTGTACAGGCGAGCAGATGAATATCTTTGAACAGCACTCCCGGTTGTAATGCCGCTATGGCCGTTTGGTGCGCTTTAAGAATAATTTCGTACACTGCTTTTTGCCTGGCATCAAACTTCGGGCTTACCGGGAAGGTGCGGGTAAGATCACTGGCATAATGCATAGGGGTTTCAGCGCCGCAATCGCACAACAACATCTGCCCTTTTGCAAGGGAGTTATGGTAACTGTGATTGTGAAGAATCTGGCCATTTACAGTAAGGATGGGGGGGAAAGAAATAGTACCGCCCGCAGCTAAGGCGATATTGTATATCCGGCCCAGCAGTTCGGCTTCTTTCATGCCTGCTTTCGCGGAACGCATCACTTCCATTTGCATGTCAACGGCCACATCAATCGCCTTTTCAATTTCAACGATCTCCTCATCATGCTTATAAGAACGCTGATTAATAATAGCCCTCGTTAATTCTACAGAGGCGTGCTGCGACAGCGCGGTACGGGAAAGCCCCAGCCAATCGCTTAACTGATTTTCATTTTCAGGCCGGTAAGGAGCTATAAAGTGAATCTTCTGATGCGTTGAAAGTGCTTTTTGAATAACACTGGTGAGGTGCGTAAGCGGATGGCAGGTTGAGATTCCCGCATTGGCTGCCAGTTCGCGCATCGAAGGTTGCTGACCCTCCCATATAATGTTCTCTAATTCAATGTCATTACCAAATAATGCCTCGGTATCATTGTCCACATCTATAATACCAATTAAATCGGGTTGGTCCAGGCCGAAATAATACAAAAAGTTACTATCCTGACGAAAGGGATAGTGGTTATCCGCGTAATTGATACTGCTGTTGGTATTTCCCGGAAACAAAACCAGCCCTGTACCCAGTTGTTTCTGTAATACCTGCCTTCGGTTTATATAAATCTGACGGTCAAACATGCTGTTACTGACCATTGTAAACACGATGATTATCCAGTATCAGGTATTGGGGCAGGTTGGGCCTGCTGGCGATGCCGCTATTGATGATTTTCAAAACCCGCTCCCTTTCTTTTCCTGAGAGGGGGCGGCGGGGTTTTCTAACGTATTCCGTTCCCAACCCGGTTATTACTTCTGCCAGTTTGATATTCTGAACCAACTGGGGTGAAACATCCAGCTCAAGCAAAGGGAAAAACCACCTGAATATTTTAACAGCTTCCTGAATCTGGTTGGCAACTACCAGTCGGTATATGGCTACCGTTTCTTCAGGAAACGCGCACCCCAGACCTGCCACCCATCCATCGGCACCCATCACCAGGTTTTCCAGGGCCAGGGTATCCACGCCACTTAATATCTTATATCGGTTTCCAAAACGGTTGATCAGTTTGGTGATGTTGGTTACATCTCTGGACGATTCCTTGATGGCCTGGATATTATCATGGCTCGCCAATTCCTCAAACATATCCAGCGTTATATTAATACCGTAATCTATCGGATTGTTATAAATAATAATCGGCAAATCGGTGGCAGCCGCTACCGTTTTAAAATACGTTACGGTTTCCTCATCAGTGGCTTTGTATCGCATCGGGGGAAGCATCATAATACCACTGGCGCCACATACCTCGGCATTTTCTGCCAGCTTTACGGCACTTTTAGTGGTTTGCTCCGCGATATTCAATATAACAGGCACTTTTCCCTCAACTACCTGAATGGTATGTTTCACCAATACATCCTTTTCTTCTTTAGAAAGAGAGCTTGCTTCTCCCAGGGTTCCGCCCAGTATAACCCCATCGATCCCGGCCTCAAGTTGGGCACATACATTCCTCTCAAAAACCTTCAGGTCCAGTTGATCATCTTTGGTAAATTTCGTAGTTAGTGCCGGATAAATTCCTTGCCAATTGACCTTCATAAAGTTAAAATTAAAAGTGAATTTAAAACCCTGTTATAACAAAAGTAAGATTAATTCATTCAGGGTATTTGCTATATATTATCAATTTGCGATACTATGTTAACCACGATTTGCACACAGTTAAATAAACCTTTACTTTCATTTTGAATTGAAGCAGCGGCATATTTTAATCAGGATTTGTGATTCGGATTCGTACAAATGAATTGCTCCAATAGTAGATTTTAAAATAACGTATACGCAGACTCCCATCTTTTTATTTGTACAAATTGTATTATGATATACATAGTAATTGTTTCAGTTTATACCCTATCCCTGATCCTGGTTTGTCTCTTCAAAAGTCGTGGAATTACCACCCAGGACGATTTTATGGTTGCCGGCCGAAGCGTACCCGTATCCACGCTGGTCGCCACACTGGCCTGTACCTGGATCGGTTCGGGGAGCTTATTCGGCACAGCCGGCTTAACATTTAGAATGGGATTCTCCGAATTGTGGTTCTCGGTAGGGGCATGGGTGGGTATTCTGATTATTTATCTGATCGCTTCCAGGGTAAGAAAACTGGCGCAATACACCCTTACCGATCTGCTCGAAAAACGATACAACCGAACCGCCCGCATTCTGGGAACCATTACTATTGTGATCGCCTACCTGGTAATTGCCGGCTACCAGTTTAAAGGCGGGGGCCGTTTGATTAACATACTTACGGAAGGGGCCATCAGCATTGATGTAGGCGTGCTGATTTCGTGCGCGGTAATTGTAGCTCTGACGATGCTGGCGGGCATGGTATCCATTGTTTCTATTGATATTATCAACGGCGTTATTATGCTGGCGGCCATGCTGATTACCTTTCCGGTAATTGTAAGCGGTTATGGTGGGTGGGACAGCGTGGTACAAACCATCGCCGCAAAAAATCCGGATTATTTATCCATGTTTAAGGGCAATGATGTTTGGTGGGTAATTGGCATCATCTTACCTACTTTTTTACTGTTGCTGAGTGAAAGCAGCATTTACCAAAAATTCTCTTCGGCCAAAGATGAAAAATCAGCGAAGCAGGCCGTGATTGGAATGTTTACCGCTGTAGTGATTATCGAATTCCTGATGTGCGCCATCGCCATTGTAGGTTATGCCATTTACGCGGAAGACCCAAGATTTTTCTATGCCGATGGAAGTATCAATCAGGGTATGGCAGAAGAAATTATCCTTCGGATTGGTTATGAGCAACTTCCCCCAGCTTTGGGCGCTTTACTGTTCGCGGCTGGCACCGCCATTATTATTTCCACTGGCAATACTTTTCTGATGGTTACCTCCACGAATGTTACGCGTGACTTTTTTCAAACTTTTTTCTGGAAGAGCGCCACTTATCAGCAGCTCGTCACCTTGCAGCGGGTCATTATCGCAGTGATCGGGGTACTCGCCTTTCTGCTGGTCAGCCAATTTGAAACCATTTTAGAAATGGCCCTGATTGCTTATACCATGATAGGGGCCTCGCTGGCACCGGCCCTTATCGTTCCTTTCTTCTGGAAGCGCGTAACCAAACAGGGAGGCGTAGCTTCTATAGCCGCTTCCATGGCAACCGTACTACTTATTTCACTGGTTAACAAGCTTCTTGAAAGCCATGGCAGTAGTGCAGGCTTTCTGGGTATCACGTTTCCCATTGCGCCAGATTACATTGCTATTCCCGCATTTGTTATTTCAGTTACCACCCTGGTGCTGGTGAGCCTGGCGACGCCGAAACCACCCGAAGCGGTTTGGAAGCCATTTATGAAATAAATACTGAAATTTATGTAACCAAATGGTATTATCGGGCTTTACAGCTAAAGGTTTTCTATCCAGAATTTTTCCATGGTTCTTCGCAAATGCGAAGAAGTGTTTTCCCGCTCATAGATCCCATGCGCACGCATAGGATACGACATCATACTGAATAGTTTATTTTGTTTGATCAATTCATTAGCCAGCATTTCAAAGCTCTGGTAATGCACGTTGTCATCGGCAGTGCCATGAATAATCATCAGATTACCCTGCAGATTATGGGCATGAGTAATGGGGGAACCATTTTTATACCCTTCTTTATTGTCATCCAGTAACCCCATGTACCTTTCCTGGTACACGTTGTCATACAACTTCTGGTCGGACACAAAGGAAACTGCAATGCCTGTTTTATAAATTTCAGGATATCTGAACATGCAGTTCAGGGTCATCTGACCACCTCCGCTCCATCCCCACATGCCCACTCTTTCCGTATCGATAAAGCTGAACATCCGGAATATTTCGCGGGCTGCCTTTGCCTGATCGTGGGCAGCAAGGATGCCTATCTGCCGGTAAATAGATTTCCGCCATGCGCGCCCCCTGGGTACTTTAGTGCCTCTGTTATCCACGCTCATAACGATATACCCCTGCCGGGCCAGGTACTGGTGCCAGAGATCATTGGCCCCCCAGTTATCCTGTACGGTGGAACCTGCCGGTTCTCCATATACATAAAAGATAAGGGGATATTTTTTTGCAGGATCAAAATTCGGAGGTTTGATCATCCAGGCATCCAATGCTACTTCACCAATGTCTATTTTCAGGAACTCAGGGTAATTAAGATTCAGCGCGGCTATTTTTTCTTTAAGTCCCTGGTTGTCCTGTAAGGTCCTTACTTTTTTATGATTGTTAAGATTCACCAATGAGATAGTGCGGGGCGTGCTGGCGCTCTGAAAGGTATGAATGGCCCATTTTGCATTGGAGGAAATCTGATAATCATGCTGACCAGGCGCATTGGCAGGAGTAACCCTTTCCGCTTCTACTTTTTCATCTAATCTACTTCTGTAAAGATATCGTTGGGTATAATTATCAGGAGAAGCGATATAATATACATAACCTCCATTCGGGTCTATGCGATTGATATTGATTACATCAAAGTCACCTTTGGTAATCAGGTTCATTTCTTTGCCATCCCTGGATACTTTATACAAATGCAACCACCCATCCTGCTCGCTGGTCCAGGTAAAGTATTTTTCGTTGTCGAGCCATTGTATATTGTCATGCACATCCAGAAAGGCATCATCCTGATCGGTCAGGATATTATCCAAATTCATAGTGGTGATATCGCCCACCCACACTTTGTTGGTATTCTGCAGTCGGTTCAATTGCTGAATCATTACTTCATTGGAATTAGGAATAAAATCCATTCTGGCCAGATAATTATTTTTCGGATCTCCGGGAATATCAAACCATCGGGTATTTCCACCGGCTGCAGGCACCACGCCTACCTTTACGGCCGAATTATCCGTGCCTACTTTTGGATAGGGCAAGGGTATGGGTTGTGAATATACCGAGTCGATATTATTGATCATGTAAAAAGTTCCGATGCCCTGGGTATTGGATTGCCAGTAAGCGATATGGGTGCCATCGGGGCTCCACCGGAAGCCATCGCGGCTGCCAAACTCCTCTTCATACACCCAGTCAAAAGTACCATTGATGATATGGTCCCCCCCATCCTCTGTGATTTGCTTTACCTGCCCACTGGCAAGATCCTCAACATACATATTCAGTTGGCTCACATACGCCACCCTGGAAGCATCCGGTGAAAACTTGGCGAACATCATGGTGGTGCGGGGTACTTTTTTGCCCAACTGCTGTAACTGACCAGTGGGCAAATCCAGTACCCAGTAATCTCCGCGGGTGTGGTATCGCCAGACCCTTCGGGTATTGGTAAAAATCAACAATTTGTTATTATCGGCCGACCATTCGTAATCCTGGATAGACAAGGGCGAACTTTCTCTGGCAGGTATTAACTGCCCGGCAGCTACCAGCACAGACCTTTTGCCGGATTTAACCTCATACCGAACGATATCTTTTCCCTCCAAAGTGGGACTGGACTCCAGGGTAGAATAGCCTTCATTATCCATCATCCATCGCACCGGCCCAAATCCTGCCTGCTGGTAAGTGCCGTTTTGATAAATGTCTTCCAGTGTCAGCTGCTGGTCGGTCCCCTGCCCTAACACGGAAAAGCTTATCCATGTGGCTATCATATAAAATACAACTCTTTTCATTGGTTTATTATTGATTTTCAATAACCAGTATAAATAATTTTATTGATTCTTATTTTTGCTCAAACTTTTATTTTAGTGAATGTTATCTTTAATTGGTGGTTACCAAGGTATATACGCTTCCCGCTATGGTTTCAAATTCTATGGAACCATCTTCAAATTTCTTTAATTTAACCTTTTTTCCCCGAGAAGTAACCTGTGCATTGCTCCCTGCCTTAATCCTGCATTTTTTTCCCATTTTAGAAAGAATTTCCACATCACCTAATTTTCCCTCTTTCCAGCCAAAGTTCAGTTCAAAACCTCCCCGCACGCAAACTCCCTGATAGGTTCCTGTATGCCACTCATCCGGAAGCGCCGGCAGCAATGCTATGGCTGACTCGTGTGACTGCACCAGCATTTCGGTGATACCAGCCGTTACTCCTATCGTTCCGTCTATCTGAAGGGCGGAACCATTCATGGAAAAAAGTTGGGGATAACACTGCTCCCGGAGATATCCTTTATAAATTTTATTGGCCCGGTTGCCATCGTACAACCTTGCCCACAGGGCCATCTTCCAGCCCCTTGAAAACCCTGTGCTTCCATCCCCCCGCTGCTCCAGCACCTTAGTGCAGGCACTTTTTAGCTCCGGATTCCGGTTGATTGAAATGGCATTTCCGGGATACAGCCCATACATGTGCGAAAAATGCCTGTGATTTTCTTCCATTTGACCCCAATCTTCCGTCCATTCCTGCAATGCGCCATCTTTGCCCACCAGCGGGGGCACCAGCCGCTCCCGGGCTTTCTGCACAGAATCAGCAAACGGCTGGTCGGTTTTAAGAACCTTAGTAGCTGCTGTATAATACCCGAACAAGTCGGTGAGAATTTGCATATCAATGGTGGCGCTGGCACAAATAGTGGTACCAGGACGGAAACTTGCCGTAATTTCTTCAAAAAACCGTTGATTGCCCGGACTTTGGGGGAAATTTTCCGGTGAAGTAGAAGGATTGGTCACCAGCCATTTTCCATTGGGATGATCTACCAGAAAATCCATAAAAAACTGAACAGCTCCTTTGATAACCGGATACACTTCCTTCAGGTAGGCTTCGTCCTGGGTATATAGGTAATGTTCCCACAGATGTGTGGTGAGCCAGGCACCTCCCACGGTAAAGGTGCCCCAGGCCGGGCCGTCCATAGGGGCGGCCACCCGCCAGATATCGGTATTCTGATGAAAAACCCATCCCCCGGCACCATAGTGTTCCCTGGCTACCTGCGATCCCTGGTCGATAAGTTCCTTCACCAGGGTAATCAGCGGCCCGGCACACTCCGAAAGGTTGGCCGATTCCACAGCCCAGTAGTTCATTTCCAGGTTGATATTGGTGGTATATTTGGAATCCCAGTCGGGGTTCATGTCCTGGTTCCAGATACCCTGCAGGTTGGCGGCTTCGGTACCGGGACGAGAGGAGGAAATGAGTACATATCTGCCAAACTGATACGATAAAGCAGCCATCTGAGGGTCAGGCGAGGACGCGATTGCTGACATGCGTTCATCGGTAGGCAGGTAGCTATTTTTGGTAACAGGCAAACTCAGAGATACCCTGTCGAAAAGACTTTTATAATCTTTAACCGCCGCGTTTCTGATATCATCATACGATTTGCCTTGTATACCGTCCAGATAAGTGGTAACCCTTTGGTGTGCATCAGCAGAAACATCTTTGTAGTCTACGAAATTGGTAGCCGCGGCAAAGTAAAGCGTCACCGCATTGGCATTTTCTATCACTACCATCTCATTTTCCGGTTGGAAGGAACCCCCTTCAATAAGGGCTTTTAATGTGGCTTCATATCGTATTTTTCCTTCCACGCCCATGTAATCAGCCGATTTTCCGATTACCCGTAATTCATCGTCGCCCAGGCGATCCATCATAAAGTAGTCTGTAGCGTAATTGGAGTGCGTCTGGTTCCGCACACCGCGGAGATGGGCTTTCAGGGATATGCTGCCCGGCTGGTCGGCCGTGATTCTTACCACAATTACCTGATCAGGCACCGATGCCAACACATCGCGGCGATATGTAACACCCTTTGCGGTATAGGTTACGCTGGTAATGCCCGTTTCAAGGTTGAGCCATCGCTTATAATTGCTTACCGCTTCTTCATCATTCATAAACAGGTGGAGATTGGCCAGCGGCTGATATTTTTGCTGCTCTACGGGGTATCCCATCAGGTGGCGGCCAAAGAGTTTGTGTGCCGCCCACATTTTGCCGTCAAACACCAGCTTTTGAACCTCAGGGAGCACTTTATATCCTCCCTTTACTACGGTAGAATAAGGACCTCCCGACCAGTAGGTTTCTTCGTTAAGCTGAATCCGTTCTTCACCGGATTGCCCAAAAACCATGGCACCCAATCGGCCGTTGCCCACCGGCAATGCCTCTTCCCATTTTGATGCAGGTTTTTCGTACCAGAGCAGGGTGGAAGGATTGAAGGCCTGCTCCTCAATGTTACTGGCAAATTCGGATTCCGGTCCGTTTTGCCCTTTTAAAGTAATTCCTATCAAAAGGACCGTTCCCAGTAACACGTATTTTTTGTACATCTGCTGCATTTATTGATTGTTTGAAGGATAGTTCGCTTTTAACTTCCTGTCTGGCATCCTGAACCGGTAAAGTTAAAAGCATTCATAAGGATATTTCTCCCCTATTTTATCAATTTTGAATACTATTTTATTGGACGATCGGGCGAGTAGAATGGCATAAACCCATTTCAAACTGAAAGTATGAGGATTAATTTTTTTGTTATTTTTTTTGAATAAAATCCCATTCTGCCAGCAGTACAATCCTTGGATCCAGCCTTACCCGTGTGGGGATGGTGGCCGAAGGAATTGACACATTAACTTTTCTTTTATTCAGATTGATTACTTCTATTTTTTCAGCAGAAGCCTCTTCTATGGAGACACCAATTTCCAGCGGCATGTTGAAGGTGTATGGCTGAGGTTGCACCTGGGTAAGTTCCACCTCAATCATTTTGTTTTCAGCATTATATTTCCAGGTTCCTTCCAGCCTGATATTCCCACCCTGATACAGCCACTGGGTAAAGAATTCATCCAGATTTTTACCCGAAGTTTCCTCCATGGCGCTTTTGAGGTCTGCCGTAGTAGCATGGCTGTTGATAAACCGGTGGTAATAGTTTCTGATGCCCTGATGAAAGGCTTCTTCTCCAATATAATTACAAAGCATGTGGGCAACCCAGGCGCCCTTCTGGTAGGTTAGTCCGGAAGTTACCTTGCTCATATCGGAAAGGTTGTCGTGTACGATGCGGTAATCTTCATTGTTCTCTGACAGTTGAAATGCCTGATTTCTGGCTTTAATAAGCCCTTCTACAAAAGCATCTCTTCCATAGGCATGTTCAATAAAACGCAGGGTAAAATAAGTGGTAAGTCCCTCGCTCAGCCACACATCGTCCCAATCATATTCCGTAACCGCATTGCCAAACCATTGATGGGCCACTTCATGGATAATGATATTCCTCAATTGTTCATCCCGCTCGCCCGTAAGGCGGTCATAATAGAGAATGGCAGAAGCGGCTTCCATACCTCCCCCTACACTGTTGGATTGAATATTGGCCAGCTTTTCATATACAAAAGGCCCCACGTAATCAGATAAAAACTCCAGCATGTGTTTGGTTGGCACCGCAAAATCGTAAAACCCTTTGACACGATCCTGTTTGTACACCCATGTTTGAATGGATTTACCTTCGAAGGTATCCACATACTGTACAGCAAACTCCGCTACTCCCAGCATATACAGCCAGCAGGAAATAGGTACTGACTGCTTCCAGTGGGTCAGGCGCATGCCTTCTCCCATTATGCTTTCTTCTGCTTTCAAACCATTGGATACTACCTGGTAATGTAAAGGGGCAGTCACCCTGAATTCGCAGGTGGCTTTGTCATAAGGATGGTCTACAGTAGGCAGCCAGTTTCGAGCTTTGTTGGGCCAGTTATCGCTGAAAAAGGTTCGATCTCCATATTTGTTAGGACCGATGATCAGTCCTGTAGCAGGAATACCCTCATACTGAATCACGATGGTGCGGTCTTCCCGGGCTACCGATGGCCGGGGTAAGCTAATCCACAGCACTTGAGCGTCATGTGTGTATTCTAAGGGTTGACTCTCTGATGTTATGCCTGTCACCACCATTCCTTTCCCTTCCATCTCTTCAGATTTCCTGATAAAGTCAAGCCGCAGCCGATCGATACCTTCCGTTTTGAACTGTACCCGAATGGCGGCTGTTGCCCTGATCAGATCGGTTTCGTCTGAAAGGGTGAGGTCAAAGGCATAATGGAGGACATCAATGTCGGGATTTTTCGGATACGTATCGCCCCAGCAGAAAGAAGGAAGCAGACAAATACTGATTACCCATAAACATAGAATTTTCATTTTATCATATTAGTGAGAAAAAGGATGACGCCCCTATCAGGAAACACTTTTTCATCATGGCTGCAAATTATTTTACCGGTTTCTTCTCCAATCCGGGCCTTCGTTTCTGATCTCTGTCCATAATTCTAACATTTCAGGGATCAGGGCATCCAGTTTTTCGGGCTCCGCATCAGAAAGATCATTTTTTTGTTCCGGATCAGTACGAACGTTGTAAAGCGAAAATTTTTCAGGCACAGACGCTTTCATCCAATCAATAAGGTGGGTATCCTTCTCTTTTTCCGGAAACCATCCCACAAGCGTGTAATCATCGTGGCGCATGGCCATTTGGGGCATTCTCAGGTACGTATCTCCATGCGTGGGAAATATCCATATACAGGGTTTCTTCCGCTCCACCTTATTACCGAGAAAAGCCTGAAAGGCATCGGTGCCGTCTATGGGCCTGTCGGCAGGCATATCCACGCCTGCCAGTTTGCACAAGGTGGGAGCAAAATCAGTAGCATTTACCAGTTGATCGCTCACTGATCCGGCAGGAATTTTTGAAGGCCATCTCACTATTCCGGGAACCCGGTGTCCTCCCTCATAGGGATATCTTTTCATGCCTCTCAACTGGCCTGGCGTACCAAAACAAAAATCTCTGATGGGGTCTTCCCATTCACCCCTTGATTCTTCCAGGTTAACCGGATGTTCCGGGCCATTATCACTGGTGAAAATAATCAGGGTATTCTCCTTTATATTTTCCTTTTCCACTATGGTCAGCAGGTCGGCAAAAGCATGATCCAGTTGCGTAACAGTGCCGTAATATTCCTTTTTGTTTTTACTGATATCTTTATCCGGGCGGGCCACCCCGCCATACTGGATTGATTGCTCCAGGTTGTTTACCGCCTGATTATCGTACAGGCTGCTGTATGCATCAGGAGGCGCCAGGGGTGTATGTGGCTCATGGGTAGAAACTATCAGAAAAAAAGGCTTGTCTTTGTCTCTTTCTTCAGTAAGCCAATGGGCTGCTTCTTTCACAAGCACATCGCAATACCATCCCTCAGTTTCTTCCACCCGTTCGCCATTTCTGATAAACTTTTTAGGATTCGCCGGGCCATCGAAAGCATTATGGGTGGTGGCAAACCAGTAATCAAATCCCTGGTCACCCGGGCCTGGTTCATTATATTTTGTCTTTTCCAGTCGGGATAAATGCCATTTACCCATAAAAGCGGTTTCATAGCCTCCGGATTTTAAAAGTTCAGCTACGGTAACCTCACTGCCCAGAAGATGAGCATCCCAAGCACCCTGGATATAGTAGAAGCCACTTCTGTAAGGGTTCCTCCCCGTAAGCAGTCCCGCGCGGGAAGGGGAGCAAACCGTACCAGCCGAATGACAATCGGCGAGTCTTACTCCTTCAGCTGCAAATTGATCAATGGCAGGAGTTTTAATAATAGGATTTCCATAACAACCCAGGTCTCCGTATCCCAGGTCATCGGCCAGAAAAACAATAATATTTGGCTGCTGATTATTATCTCCGGCTTTATTTGAGTCGCAAGCTGCCAGGATAAAAAAGACCACCAGTGGTACCACAGAGCTAGGCAGTTTTAGCATTATTCTCATTGTATTGTTTTACCTGATATACTGACCGGTAACGATAGGCACATAGCCCACCTCGTACCCTTTGGGAGGCATTACCATCAGCGCAGGGTCAAATGAAACTAACTCCCCCTCGGTCTGTGGCTCCATGTATTCATGGTCAATAGTCCAGTTGGCATGTATCTTTTCAATCAGCGATTGTAGCTTCTCTTTTTCTTCGTTGCTCCAGTTAAATTGCTGCAGTGAAGGCTGGTCGATAAAGCGGTACCAGCAATAGGTAACCGTTGATCCGTCGGCAAGGGTTACGTCAATAGGTTCGGATGCCGGTCCGGGAATGCCCCAGGCACCGGTTTTGGGAGAAGTATAGGGCTCCCCCCTCCCGGCCAGTTCAAATTCCGCTGATACCAGTTCGGAGGGAACTTCGGTAACAGGCACAGGCACACGATTATTGTCACCGGTTTTCAGGAAATACTGAGGAAACTTTCCTGCCGATCCCGGGGAATTGTTTTTCCATTGGATACCAAATACATTATCAGGGAATATCTCGGTGGCAAATAAGTTATCCATGTTATCCAGCGGTTCATCATCCTGCTTAAACACAGGCATTCTCGTATCCAGGGTAGGCTTATGGAAACCATTTTTGTTAAAACTGCCCCCACATGCCGACTCTCCATCCCGCCATGCTTTAAAAGACTGGTATAAAGCTTCTTTTGAGTAAAACGTTACATCCTGTAACAGGAGGGTACGTCCCTGTTCATCCACAGGAAATTGCAG
>JBGTIS010000048.1:0-17147 GCA_041745535.1 Cyclobacteriaceae bacterium
GGCTTTGACCAATGCGCCTTTGAAAGATTCGGTGAAAACCGGGAAAAAGAAGACTTTTTACTTCGATAATTCTGATACACTCAGCACCTATCTGTTTGCTTTTGCCGCTGGCGAATTCAAAAAAGTTACCGAAGATGCCCACAACCGGCGGCTCACTTTTTACCACCGTGAAACCGATTCTACCAAAATAGAAGAAAGCATGGAGCCCATCTTTCAGATCCACCACGACGCGCTCACTTTTATGCAGGCATACACGCAAATCCCTTATCCTTTTCAGAAATTTGATTTTGTTGCCATACCTGATTTTCAGTATGGTGGTATGGAGCATGTGGGCGCTGTTACCTATAAGGCCTCTGCCCTGTTTTTAGACAATGGCGCTACGCAGGATCAAAAAATAAGCCGTTCCAGCCTGATTGCGCACGAAACTGCCCATATGTGGTTTGGCGATCTGGTTACCATGCGCTGGTTCAACGATGTGTGGATGAAAGAAGTATTCGCCAATTTTATGGCCGATAAAATTACCCGGATCGCCCTGCCCGATGCTAACTTTGACCTGAAGTTTTTAATAGACCACTTTCCGGCGGCTTATCGGGTAGACCGGACAGCCGGAGCTAATCCCGTGCGGCAACCGCTGGACAACCTGCAGGAAGCTGGTACCTTGTATGGCGGTATTATTTACCACAAAGCCCCCATTGTGATGCGGCAGCTGGAACGATTGATGGGAGAGGGGTCTTTCCGGCAGGGACTTCAAACTTATCTTAAAACCTATGCTTATGAAAATGCTTCCTGGCCTGAGCTTATCGGAATTCTGGACCCGCTTACGCCGGCAGACCTGCACTTGTGGAATGAGGTATGGGTAAATGAAACGGGCCGCCCGGCCTTTACCTATCAGCTTGACACCAACCATAACAGGATTGAATCATTTACTATTGCACAAAAAGGCGAAAATGTATCAGACCGGATATGGCCGCAACTTTTTGAAGTAGCGCTGGTGTATCCTGATCACACAGAAGAACTGACCGTTGACATGAACCGGCAGCAGGTAGCGGTAGCAGAAGCTAAAGGGAAGGAAAAACCATCTTTTGTAGTATTCAATTCCTCCGGACAGGGATATGGCCTTTTTCCGGTAGATCAACAGATGGCCTCGCAGGTTTATACTATTAAAAGTCCGGTAACAAGAGCTGCTGCTTACATTAGTTTGTTCGAAAATATGCTGAGCGGTCAGCTGGCTACGCCCCAACAACTGATTAATATTTTTAGGGAAGGTTTGTGGAAGGAAAAGGAAGAGCTGAATTTGAAATTGATGACCGACTACCTCACTACTATTTTCTGGCAGTTTACCCTGCCCGACCAGCGGAAGGTGCTGGCTACTACACTTGAAAAGGAAATCTGGCAGGCAATGGAGGAAAATCAGGAAACCAATCAGAAAAAATTACTGCTCAAGGCTTATCAGAGTGTAGCTACCAGCAGCGAAGCGCAGGACGAACTTTATGACATCTGGAAAAATGAAAAACCACCACAAGGCGTAATCTTATCAGAGGATGATTACACCGGACTGGCCTTGGCTTTGGCGGTACGGGATTATGCCGGTGATGAAACCATACTCGAACAACAAATTAACCGGATTCAGAATCCTGACCGAAAAAAGCGATTACAATTTCTGTTGCCGGCGCTTTCTGCGGATGTCACACAACGGGATGCGTTTTTTGCTTCGTTACAGCAGGCACAAAACCGAGAAAAAGAAGCCTGGGTAGTAGCCGCTTTGGGTTACCTGCATCACCCTTTGCGGGCAGCCACTTCAGAAAAATATTTGAAAGAAAGCCTGTTCTTGCTTCAGGAAATTCAGCAGACTGGCGATATTTTCTTTCCGCAAAACTGGTTACAGGCCACTTTCGGTGCTTACCAAAATCCGGAAGCAGCGGCCATAGTTCGTACCTTTCTGGAAGCTGATCCGGATTACAATCCCAGGTTAAAAGCTAAAATTCTGCAGGCTGCCGACGGGCTTTTCAGAGCAGAAAAAATCCTGTATACTTCCGATTCAATATTCCAGGAGCATTAATATTTTTGCAGCCTCATTACCTTGTATTTGGAGAAGTTGATCAACATGGCGCTTACCAAAACGATCATCATGCCGGTTAGCTGGTATGTTGATATTATTTCGTCGGCAATCAGCCAGCCTAACAGTACAGCGATTACCGGATTGATATAGGCATAGGTGCCTACTACGGCGGAGGGTTTTTGGGTAAGCAGCCAGTTATAGGCAATAAACGCGATAATAGACCCAGCTACCGCCAGATAAGTAACGGCGAGCCATGCGTGTAAACCAATACTGGAAAGTGAAAAATTATCCAGTTCTCCGGCAATAAAGCTGATCCCCAGGCAAAAAACAGCTCCGCTCAACAGTTGCCATCCCAGGTTCAGCATGATAGAACCGGGAGCCGGCCGGTACCGGTAATACAGCGATCCGCTTACCCAGCAAACGCATCCCATCAGCACGGCCAGCGTGGCAATCATGCCCATACGGGTTTGCTCGGTAGGGAAAGGAGCATCCAGATGTTCCCGGAACAGCAACAAAATTCCAGCAAAACCCAGCAGTAATCCTCCCACAATGTACTTATTCGAAAAGCAGCTTTTCCATTGGTTCTTATCAAGAATTACAAACCAAATGGGCAAGGTAGCTCCCAATATGGCCGTATAGCCCGACGCGATAAACTGTTCTGCCCAAATCAGTACGCCCTGTCCACCTACTAAAATAACGATACCCAGCAAACTGTTTTTTCCTATAGAGCGTGCGGTAGGAAGTGGTTCTCTTTTAAACAAACACCAGCTTACCAACAGTACCCCGGCAATCGTAAATCGAATAGAAGCCATCAGAAAAGGCGGAATATCTTCCAACCCGATTAATATCACCAGATAGGTAGTGCCCCAAATGATATAGATAGCCGCAAAAGCCAGGATAATCAGCCATTGCCGGGGAAATTTTGTCGTCATTACGCTTACTATTTACACTAACAAAATCGTTTTAGATAGTGTAAATATAGTTGGTGAATAATTACCATCAAAACTTATTTAGCTGGTGTTAATAATATTATTAACTTTGCGCGAATATGAATAAGGAAAAGAATATTGATACGCTTCCCATAGATGGTGGGGTCCTTTGCCTCAACTTCGTGAATACAGTTGACAGCCGAACCAAACACGGGGCGCATGAATATTTATCCGATTATCAGCAGTTTATGCTGTGGTGCAATAAAGTAGAAATTACAGCGGATACTAGGCTCGACCAACTGGCAGGCTATGCCAAAACTCATAAAAAAGAAGCATCCCAAGCTTTAACAAAAATAATTAGTATCAGAGAAAATCTTTATCTGTTATTCGCGACCATTGCTTCAGGGCAGGTCGGCAAGTTGGACCAGCATGTTTTACATCATTTTAATACGAACCTGGCTGAAAGTTTATCGCACCTGCGGTTTAAACAGGAAGAAAATCATCTGATACAAACCTTTACAAAAGAAAGTATTAACCTTTGTGAACCGGTATGGGTTATTGTAAAGTCTGCCTATGATTTATTAATCGGGAAAGATTACGAGCGAATCAAGCTTTGTCATGCGCCGGATTGTGGCTGGCTTTTTCTGGACCACACCAAGAACAATAAACGGCGCTGGTGCAATCCTTCTACCTGCGGCAGCATCGAAAAATCTAAGCGCTATTACCGGAAGAAGAAAAATAAAATGCACCAATAACTAAGCATGCAGCAACGAAATAAACGGGTAAGCACGTTTTTTCAAAACCAGCGCAAGCATTTATCCTGCTGCGAATAGCGCAGTGTCAATAAAATTATATTCGTTTGGGTCAGCCACTTATCCCGAAGGGATTATATGTTTATAGAACATAAAAGCGGTGGTATGTGCGACCCCGTTGGGGTCGTATTATTTTCTGACCGTATTTTCTATAAAGATTAGAACCTTCGGATTCTCTGTACATCTGGTTTTAACAAAAAGGTATCCATATTTACACACCATATTTTTCATCCAGCAAAGCACCTGACAGAAAATAAACAGAACGTATATGTAGTAAGTCAAAGCCATCATATGCAAGCATTTCTCATTATTCTGTTAGTTTTAAAGTAATTATTTTTTCAATAAGCCTGGGTACTTGATTTAAAAAATAGTGAATCCCAAAATCAGGAGTGCTTGAGTTTTGCCTTAGGTTTGTAACTCACCATATATACTCCACTGAATATCAGGATGGCCGATACCACTTTGGTCACGGTTAACGTTTCGCCAAAAAACACGATGGCAATCAGCGCTGCAAATATCGGCTGCAAATAGATATAAGCACCCACCGTAGAGGCCGATAAAATATTCAGCGCGAACACACTGAGCTGATAGGTTAAAAAGGTGGCGATGAGTACCACATAACCTACGGCCAACCAGTCGGAAGTCTGAAAGGTCTCCCAGGGAATTTGGGTAAACTCATTAAAACCAAAAGGTAGAATAAGAAAAAACCCGATGGTGAACACATACCGGTTTACCACAGCAGGTTTATAGGTAACCATCAAAGGCTTCACAATTACAAGGTAATAGGCATAAGAAACGGCATTGAGAAATACCAATGCGTCTCCAAGCATAATGTTGGTAGCAATGCCTCCTTTTTGCTCCGCCATCATAATAAGCAGTAAGGCACCGCTCACGCCACACAAAAGTCCGATTACCTTCAGTTGGGTAATTTTTTCCCGAATCAGAAAAGCAGCGATAATGGTAACACATATCGGCGTGGTCAGCATCATGAGTGATGCATGAATGGGGGTGGTATAAGATAAACCTTTAAAAAAAGACAACTGATTAATGGCCACCCCAAACACGCCACAAAGCAGAAACCGGGGCCAGTCTTTTTTAGCGATGGGCTGCCGGTATGCAGGCAGGCAGGCCAGCAACCAAAATAATAACCCGGCTATCACCACCCTTACGAAAATAAACCCGTAAGGAGCAATCAGGCTGGGCATAATGGACTTGGCAATGGTAAAAGTAGCCGCATAAATGATGCTGGTAGAAAACAAAGCCAGGTGCGCCTGCGAGCGTTTATTCATGCTTAAATCAGGATTTTATGAAGCTGCAATTTTAAGATTATTTTACAGTACTTTAGCTTTTCATCACGGCATTTATATGGGATATTTGCTAAAAATTTAATTAGTGAAGGAACTATCCCATGTATGGTACGTTGAGGTTGCTGGCAAACAGGCAACTTAACTAACCGTATTGGTTGGTTCACTTACAGAGAGAAAGTTTACTTTTAGAAATACATGTTACACGCCAATCAGTCAATCAAAGAAAACACGCTGCCGCTCATGGAGGCTTTTTACACCATTCAGGGCGAAGGGTATCACCAGGGCAGGGCAGCTTACTTTATTCGATTAGGCGGCTGCGATGTGGGCTGTGTGTGGTGCGATGTGAAAGAATCGTGGGATCAGTCCAAACATCCGCGGGTACCGGTGGAAGAAATTGCCGCACAGGCTGCTACTTATCCGGGGCGGCTCGCCGTAATTACCGGTGGCGAACCGCTGATGCACAATCTGGAAAGTTTGTGCAGTGCTTTGCATGAGCAGGGTTTTACCATCAATATCGAAACTTCAGGCGCCTATCCGCTTTCCGGCAGCATCGACTGGGTTTGTCTTTCGCCCAAAAAATTTAACAACAAAAAACCGGTTGATAGCATTTACGAACAAGCCAACGAGCTTAAAGTGGTAATTGCCCATCGCGGCGACCTCAAATGGGCCGAAACCAATGCGCAACGGGTACATCCTGATTGTAAACTTTATTTACAACCCGAATGGGAAGCTTCGCCTGCCATGTTGCCCCTGGTGATCGCATACGTAAAAGAGCATCCGCAATGGGAAATATCGTTGCAGGCGCACAAGTTTATGAATATTCCCTGATAATAACTTTCGGATATTCGAAACAAAATTTCTATATTTGCAGTCCTTTAGAAAAATGCTTGATATAACATAGAGGTAATAACATGAAAAAAGACATTCATCCGCAATATAAAGACGTTGTTTTTCTGGATACATCCAGCGAATATTCTTTTCTTACCCGCTCTACCATGAGTTCCAGCGAAACCATTCAATGGGAAGATGGCAAAACGTATCCTGTTATCAAAATAGAGGTTAGCTCAGCGTCGCATCCATTCTATACAGGTAAGAAACTGTATGTGGATACCGCGGGACGTGTAGAGAAATTCAACCGCAGGTATAAGCAGAAAGACAAACAGTAGCGGAATTATTTTCTTATTATTAAGATAAGCTCTCAGTTATTAAACTAAGGGCTTTTTTTGTTTCATGAAAATGCCAGTTATAAAAAATTATAGCAAATATTTCATCCCACTTAATTTGATTCTACCTTTGAACCTCAACCTGATTCTATTCTATGCGATTTTCGGCAATTAAAGGGTTAGCGGAAACGAAGCGCTTTTTACTGGGTTCGCTGAGAAAAAATCATATAGCCCACGCACAGTTATTTCTTGGTCCTGAAGGAAGTGCTAACCTGGCCATGGCCATTGCTTATGTTACTTACCTGAATTGTGAAAACCGCGACAACGATGCCTGTGGGGTTTGTGCTGCGTGCCAGAAGATGGAGAAGTTTATTCATCCTGATGTACACTATGTTTTTCCCGTAAGTGCTACCAAAACCATTACCGGCAAAGATGTGGTAAGCGACAGCTTTTTGAAAGACTGGCGCCAGTTTCTTAGTCAGCATGTATATGGTAGTTTGTCGGATTGGAGTTATAGTTTTGGGGGTGAAAACAAACAACTCAATATTTCTAAAGAAGAAAGCCGGAATATTATCAGAAAGCTGAGTTTAAAGGCTTTTGAAGGTAATTATAAAGCGGTGATCATCTGGATGCCCGAATTTTTACATCCGGCCGCGGCAAATGGCATTCTGAAAATACTGGAAGAACCACCCGAACAAACTATTTTTCTGCTGGTAGCGCATGATGTGGACCGGCTGTTGCCCACCATTCTTTCGCGTACCCAACTGGTAAATATCAGTGCTTTTACCGATGAGGAAATCGCGCGAACCCTGGTGGAAAAAAACTATTTGCCGGAACACATCAGCGAAGAACAAATTGGGCAGGTAGCGCACATGGCCGAAGGCAATTTAACAGAAGCCTTGCGGTTGCTGAACGATGCCAAGGCGCCCAGCCACCGCATGTTTCACGAGTGGATGCGATTGTGTTACAAAAACGACATCATGCACCTGGCGGGCGAAAGTACTTTTTTCCAGCAGCATGGCCTGGACAATAAAAAAGTTAGCTGGATGGAATACTTCGGGAAAATGGGCAAAGAATCGCAGAAAAGCTTTTTGCGGTATGGCCTAAGCATGATGCGGGAAACCCTGATGGTGTATGTGGTGAGCGAGGTGGCCGGCGAGCCCGAACAGGCAACTATGGGCTTACAGCGGTTGTATGGCGATGACCTTAAATTTGTAACCAATTTCAGCAAAGTGATGAACTTTGATAAGGTGGAACGGATTACCCACCTGCTGAACGAAGCCTATTATCATCTGGAAAGAAATGCCAGCGCGAAAATTTTGTTTATGGACCTTTCATTGAAATTATCGGATATTTTTACACAAAATTAAAGACAAAATAACAATAGTTTTTTTTGCGTTCTGAACTTTAAAACAGAACTTGCCTTATTTAGCGGAGTAAATTATGAAAATCAGAATAGGCACAAGAGGGAGTAAACTGGCACTATGGCAGGCCGAATATGTGGCCGATTTGCTGGCCAAAGGTAATACTGAGACAGAAATTATTAAAATTGAAACCAGGGGCGATAAAAAGCTGAATGTAGCCATTGCCGATATCGGCACACGGGGCGTATTTACCGAAGAAATTGAAACCCAACTTGCCGAAGGAACCATCGATATCGCCGTACATAGTGCAAAAGACCTGCAATCGGAGTTGCCCGAAATTTTCGAGCTGCTGGCCTTTACCGAAAGGGAGCAAGTGAATGATGTGCTGATTGGTCATGATAAAGCTATCGACCTCGAAAATCCGGAAAGGTCCCTTGTATTAGGCACTTCATCGGCCCGGCGCAAGGCTTTACTGAAGCATTACTATCCGCATATTAAAACAGTGGAAATACGGGGGAATCTGCAAACCCGTATTGCCAAAATGGAGGCCGGTCTCTGCGATGCCACTTTACTGGCCTATGCCGGTGTACATCGCATGGGTTACGACGACCTGATTATTCACCAGTTTCCGGTTGCACAGTTTACACCGGCTGTAGGGCAGGGAAGTATTGCCGTAGAGGCACTAAAGCACCTGCCGCAGAATAAAAAAGAACAGATCCGTAAGTATGTAAATAACGAACGAACGGAGCATTGTTTATTGGCAGAACGTGCCTTTCTGCGCACCATGCGCGGTGGTTGCAGCATTCCTGCTTTTGCCTGGGCCCGGTTAAAAAATAACACTTTACACATTACCGGCGGTATCGTAAGCTTAGATGGGCAGGAAATTATACGCGAACACCTGCAGGGTGAAATAGGGGAGGCGGCTGACCTGGGCGCAAAATTAGCGACGCTTATTTCCGAAAAAGGAGGTAAGCGAATCCTGGAAAATATCAGGAAAGAAATGGAACACAATTAATTCAATTTTTTTGGCAATGTTAAAAAAAATAAACCTTCTAATTTTTATTGTAATGATGAGCACAGCATGTTCTGAAAAAGACTTTTTATTTACCATTCATACCCAATACGGAGATATGAAAGCGGTACTGTATGACGCGACTCCCCAACATAAGGAAAACTTTTTAAAACTAACCCGGGAAGGCATGTATGACAGCACCATTTTCCATCGGGTAATCAAAGATTTTATGATACAGGGTGGCGATGTGCTCACCAAAAAAGGCGCCGACCGAAACGATCCAAACCTAAAGGCCATTGCCGAAAACACCATTCCCGCGGAGTTTGTCGACACCCTCTTTCACAAAAAAGGCGCACTGGCAGCGGCCCGGCAGGGCGATCAGGTGAATCCGGAAAAAGCTTCGAGTGGTTCTCAGTTTTATATTGTGCAGGGTAAAAAATTGTCAGAAGAAGAACTTACCACCGACCAGGCAAAACTGAATGATGGCATCCGGCAACTGCTACAGATGGAAGCATACGACAGCTTGCGGCAGGAATTGATTGCCTTGTACAACGCCAACGATTTCGAGGCATATACGCAAAAAATAATAGATTGCAGGCCCCTGATTGAAAAGGAATTGAATATGAATCTGGATAAAGAAATTTCTCCTAAAAAACTGGAAGCCTATACCACTGTAGGCGGTGTACCGCATCTGGACGATACCTATACCGTATTTGGCGAAGTGGTAGAAGGATTGCCGGTTATCGATTCTGTGGCCAATCAGCCCGTCGGTGCTGCTGACAAGCCCATAGAAAACATTTATATGACCGTTACGGTGGAAGAAGTGCCCAAAAAGAAAATCACTGAACTATACGGATATACTTATCCTGATACAAAATAATAAAGCTGTTCCCGGATTTATTCCGGGAACCCGTTATTTAAGCATTGGGAAGCCCAGTCGGGATGCCAATTATGCGTCCTGGCTGTAAATGCGGCAAGACAGTTATTTAGGACGGTTTGTATAACGCCAATAAAAGTATAAGAGTACTTTTTAGGTAAAGGCTTTTAAAAAATCTTATGTACCAATATTAAATATTGATAAACGCATGAAAATTCTGATAACAGGCGCAAACGGACTATTGGGTCAGAAACTGGTGGCGTTGCTGGTATCCGAGCCAGGCATCGAAGTAATAGCCACTGGGCGGGGCGAAAGCCGCTTGCCGGAAAATGAAAACGGTTATCAATACCATGCCATGGATATTGCCCGGGAACAGGAGGTTTTAGAGGTGATAAGCAGTTATAAACCCGACGCGATTATTCATACAGCGGCCATGACCAATGTGGATGAATGCGAACAGGATCAGGAAGGTTGTGTAACGATGAATGTAAAGGCAGTGGGCCATTTGCTGAAAGCCGCTGAAGCAAATAACTGCTTTTTTGTGCACCTTTCCACCGATTTTATTTTCTCTGGCGAAGCAGGTCCGCTGACAGAAGATGCCAAGCCAGCGCCGGTAAATTTTTATGGGGAAAGTAAATTACAGGCCGAAAAACTGGTATTGGCCAGCAAAGCCCAACATGCCATTGCCCGTACGGTATTGGTGTTCGGTATTACTCCGGGTATGAGCCGTTCCAATATTATTTTATGGGTAAAAGACAATCTGGAAAAAGGTAAATCCATTCAGGTGGTAACCGACCAATGGCGCACCCCGACCCTGGCCGAAGACCTGGCCATGGGCTGCTACCTGATCGCGAAAAACAAGGCCAGAGGAATTTTCAATATTTCCGGAGAAGAAATGCTGACGCCGTATGACATGGCCGTGTATACCGCCGATTACTTTAAGCTTGATAAAAACCTGATCAAAAAAGCCGATTCCACTATATTTTCACAACCTGCTAAGAGGCCGCCAAAAACCGGATTTATTATCGAAAAGGCTAAACGTGAGTTAGGCTATCAGCCGTATAGCTTTCGGGAGGGTATTGCCCTGCTGGACCAGCAATTAAAAGCGTTATCAGAAAATAAGCCCTAACTCCCGACAACCACCCATAAATTTTAAGGGTAATACTAATAAAACCCAGGTTTTTTATTTAAAATGCAGGGTTTACTTTTGTCCTTTATTAAGTTTGTTTCAAAATATTATATAATTTGACCTTATTGTAAAATATTAACAAAGTTTATATGCGTAAATCCGTATTGCTTACCGCCATTTTAATGGGCTTGTCCAGCCTGCTATGTTTTGCCCAGGAAACCGAACAAACCATCGACCAGAAAATCAGCGCCCTGTTTGATCCCGCTGCCAATGCTGTTTCTTTTGTTATATTCTATCCTATATTTACTATCAAAGGGGTAGAAGTACCTTTTATTCTGCTCTGGCTGATTACGGCGGCGGTAGCATTTACCATTTACCTGAAATTTATCAACATTCGGGGATTCGGTACGGCATTAGACATTGTGAAGGGAAAATATACCCACGAAGGCGATCCGGGCGAAGTAACGCACTTTCAGGCGCTATCGGCGGCATTGTCAGGTACAGTGGGTTTGGGAAACATTGCCGGGGTGGCGGTTGCCGTGGCTACCGGCGGCCCAGGAGCTACTTTCTGGATGGCCTTGTTCGGCTTGTTCAGTATGTCTTCCAAATTTGTGGAATGCGCCTTGGGCGTAAAATTTCGTGATGTCCATGCCGATGGCAGCGTTTCGGGTGGCCCCATGTATTATTTGAAAAAAGGATTGGCGGAAAAAGGGATGGGGCGATTTGGCGGATTTCTGGCCATGTTTTTTTCTATTATGGCCATTGGTGCTTCTTTTGGCGGGGGTAATATGTTTCAGGTCAACCAGGCTGCCCAGCAGTTTGTGAATATTACCGGCGGTAGCGGTAGCTTTTTTGGTCAGAACACCTGGGTTTTTGGCCTGATCATGGCTGTGCTGGTAGCCGTAGTAATTATTGGCGGTATCAAGAGTATTGCGCAGGTTACCGAAAAAATTGTTCCGTTTATGTGCGGCCTGTACGTAATTTCGGCCATTGTGGTAATTGTAGTGAATATCGAGCATGTCCCCGCTGCCTTTGCCACCATCGTAAACGGCGCCCTGAATGGCGAAGCGCTGGGTGGGGGCTTAATTGGTACGCTTATTACCGGCATGCGGCGGGCTACCTTTTCCAATGAGGCAGGGGTTGGGTCAGCATCTATCGCGCACTCGGCCGTAAAAACCAGCGAGCCGGTTACTGAAGGTTTTGTGGCTTCGCTGGAACCGTTTGTGGATACCGTAGTGGTGTGCACCATGACTGCCCTGGTTATTGTAATTTCAGGCGTGTATGAAGATAAAACCATTGCCGATGGTATTGCGCTTACCTCATCCGCATTTGCCACGGTAATTGACTGGTTTCCGTATTTGCTTTCCGTTGCCGTAATTCTGTTTGCCTTCTCCACCATGATTTCATGGTCGTACTATGGCTTAAAAGCCTGGACGTATGCCGTGGGCGAAAGCAACCTGACAATTACCATTTACAAAGTAATATTCTGTGTTTTTATCGTGATAGGGGCATCGGCCAGCTTAACGGGTGTCATTAACTTCTCCGATGGTATGTTATTCGCTATGTCGCTGCCTAATTTAATAGGTTGTTATATTCTTGCCCCTTTGGTTAAGAAGGACATGATTTCGTTTCGTACCCGCATCAAGAAGGGGAAAATCGCGGTGTATGAATAAAAACCGGTGGTTTCCAGCCTGTTTTATTCTTTAACCTTTGCTACAGAAAACCATATCATATTCTTCAGGTTTTAGGGCCTGCCGCCTGATAATTTTTCCGGAACCATCCAGGTGAATAATGATGTACAGGTCGGCTTCCGTTACATATTTTTCGGCCAGAAAAACGCGGTTCTGGGTAATATCTTCTTCCGAAGACCGGTCGGCCATTAGCACAATGTCGTCGTAAGTGGCTCCCAGAATTTCTCCATATTTGTTGCTGAGCATGCCATATCCCTCTTTTTTGTAAATGCGAAGAATAATTTCATTGGGCGTATCTTTAATATAATCAAAGTCCAGAATACCGGTATAGCTGATATCGTATAACTTTTCGGGTGTTTTACTACCGGTTATGGAGGAAAATTTCAGAATTTGCCAGAACTCCTCATTTTTAACAAGGGCTGAACTATCGGTCCAGTATTTGATTTCTGTATAATCAAAAGGAATTACTACCTTATCGCTCGCATTGATAAGACCGGTTTTGTTATTTTTTTTGGCGATAAACAGATCCTGCTTTGTGCCACCCTGATCGAGCTGGTAACTTTTAAGAATGGCATCATAGGCAGGCTTAATAAATATACGGCGGCCGGCATTGTACAAACCAAACTTCGAGCGATCCAGCACCGCTAAATTTCCATTATCAAAATTGCCAATGCCCTGGTACTTGCTGCCTAGCAAGGTATTTCCCAAACTGTCCAGCAATCCTTTTTTTCCTTTACTTTCAATCACAAAAAGGCCGGTGCCTTCTATGGTTACGTTATCAAAATCGCCCTGAAATATCAGGTTCCCCTGTGTGTTGTATACCTGCTTTTCTTTGGCTGCATTCGAAATCAGCAAATACTGCGACGCGGATTTTTTCTTAACACCTACAGAACTACCAGCAGCCTGCAACAACCTGAATAAAAGCTGGGGTTGTTTTTTATTGCCGGTTGGGGGTCCCAGGTCAATTCTTTTATGATTCTGAAAAATCACCGAAATGCTGTCGGGGTAATTTTCTAAATTATGAAAAAGAATCACGAAATTCTCGCTCAGAATTTTTACCGAATCATAGGTCTCATTCTTTAGCTGCTTGTCGTCAAAATCAATAAGTTTAAATTGCTGTCTGTCTTTTAAGGCCAGCCACCGGTTGTCGTAATACGCTTTCTGATAATACACCGGTTCGGCTACCGGTTCGTTTTCATACAGATAGTATTGCTTCTCATCAACTTTTTTCCGCAGCAGCCAGTATGGTTTACTCTGTTCCCCGACTTTTACTGGCCTGATTACCGAATGTTCGGCCAGGGGTACTACCATATTCAGCAGGTCGTCGATCACCGTTTCCAGTTCGTCTTCATAGGCAATCACATGGTTTTCGTTTATTAACGATACATCTTCATAAATAAAAGACAATGGCAGTGGTGCGTTGTTAGCCTTTTCCAGCAGTTTTTCGCGGTTTGTAATGGCGATTCTCCCTTTTTTTTCTACCAGCGCGAAGTTTTCGCTAATATCAATGTCGTCGTATAGGGGGTCCAGTATAATTTTACCTGAAAAGGCGCATAGTCCCCATTTGGCATTTTGCTTAAATTTGATAAACTGATAAGGAGGCGCCTGTGACTTTCGGGTACTATAGGTAGGTTCACCACATAACTCAATTTCCTCAATCCCATCTACTGATTCCAGTATGCTGTATCCGGATTTGTGTATCAGCAGGTAACCTTCTTTTTCCCAGACTTTAAGCATGCCCGAACCCAGGTCTGCCACAGTTTTTTCCGCGATCTGGTTGGGTTCATCTTCGTCATCGTTCAGGGTGTATGTAAAAATGGGTCGATTGTCTTTGGTCAGAATCATATTCTGATACTGGCCCGCGGTACCCTGTACCACGTGCATAAAATCGTCGGATATGCCGTGGCAGAAATAGTTGGGGGTCATTCCATCGTACCGGGCGGGCGCGATTACGGTACCCGAACTGTTAAAAAATCCGTAGCGGCCATTTTCAAAAAAAGGAATTAAAATATCCGCTTCCGACTGCATGATGTTTCTTAAAGAGTCCGCGAAGGGCAGATCGTCGTAGTCGGTTAAAAAATTTTGGGCTTTGTGTGTGGTTTTATACAGGTGGTACAGCATATTAACGGCCCGCCGGGTATAGGTGCTTTCCGGAAAACGCTGCACAAAAGTAAAATAACTTTGCGGCATGTTATCCGCGGTGCTGATTTCAAAAATAGCCTTTTCTGCCTGATCGCGGTAAGGGGTATCCGGAAAGTTGATTAAAAAAGTTAAGTAACTATCCAGGGTGCCTTCTTTTGTTTTTTCTTTAAAAATCAGGTTATTATACCGGATGCGGGCCTGGTCAATCTGGATGGCATCAGGATAGGTCGCCATAAACTTTTCGTATGCCTGGTAGGTATTGGTTTGTGCTGCTGCCTTAAAAGCCAGGGCATTTCGTTGTGCCACCGCTTCTTGTACCTGTAAGGCGGTAGGGAAGTTATTCAGAAAACGCTGATAGGCCGCTACCGTGTTGGTAACAGTGGCTTGCCGAAAAGCCATGCTGTCTATCCGTACCTTCTGTTGCTGAATAAGGGTGCTGTCGGTTACCACATTGCCTGTCAGCATTTTTTGCTTTTTGGTAGTATCGGGCTGGTTAAAATCGGAACGCGCCGAAAGGATGTAGTAATAAGCGGAATCTAACTGGTAATTCTGGTAAGCTGTATCAGAATACAAAAGTGAGTAGGCATATTTGGCATCGGCATTAATGCTATCTTTTGCCAGGGCTTTATTTAACCATACCTTTGCTTTATCATACTTTTGCTGGTCGATCAGCACCAACGCTTTCTTCCCCGGAACGCAGGAAACGGCCAGCACCACAATCAGATAATATACCAGGGAAAATTTCTTATAACCTGTAAAATGAACAGCAATTTGCTTCACCGTAACGAAAAAGTATTGTACAACCAAATCAATAAAAAAGATTAATGTATGGTAATTTACATTAATTCAGCTTAAGCATCAAAACAGAAAAATGGGGTAATATGTTATAGTTCAGACGCGTACCGCGTTTTGTTCAAGAATTGTGCTGAAAATATAGTTACAATTCCTGAATGAAGCAGGCTTTCGCGCTGATTGAGTATCTTAAAGGTTGAAAATGAAAATTGTTATTTGGCTGATGCGTCATTAAGGGCATCGCGCAGGTTTCCGTTTTTGTCGTAAATTAGCAACATTTCACCACCTATGCTTTCAGTTTTCAGTTCGTATAAGGTTTCCGCGGCGAATTTTTTATTCACATCCTGATCTTTCAGCTCAAAGGCTTTCACAATTTTCATATTATGAAATATACTTGATTCAAAACTCCGCAGTACTCGTTTGGGCAGCTTTGATACTTCTACCTGTTTGCGGGAGCCAGCTTTTACAGCGTATCCAGAAGTATAAGGGGTATCCGGATTTATGTTTTTTGCTTCGTTCTGGAAGCACGTGAAAATAAAGAAGATCGCACAGAAAACACTAACCACAATAAATTTCATACTATCTTTTAAATTTTTAAATAAGAATTTGTTAACTACTAACAGGGTTGCGTTAAAAAAATTATGCCAAATTCTTATTAATTTTTAATCAATTTAAAGCTTCATACTTATAACCGCCGGAGTTACTAGAATTCGGCCGCGAATTTTTTAAAATATTTGGAATTATTTCTATTCTTACCCTAAAAAAAATAATGCTAAAAAGCCTGAATATGGATGCGGAAAAGAAATTCCCGCACAAGATTTGCATGTTTTTCCCCGGATAACTAATTGATTTACAGATACTTTGAAAAGTTATGGCTAATCATGTTAAAATCCAATTTTTTATATTTTAATCTGAAGGAAGCATTTTTTAACATAAATTCCAGACTGTGGAAAGGCAAGATGATCACAATATTAAGCTTAAAATTATTATTGGCTTCAGCTCCGCGATTGTTGCTGCGGCATTGGCAGGAATTCTTGCTTATGATAGTTTCAATACATTATTAGGATCTTTAGAGGTTTTGGGGAAACCCAACGAAAAACTTGTTCAGCTTAACAAACTGCTTACCGGCATATCCGACGCCGAAAGCAATGTGCGTGCTTATACGCTTACGCACGATGAAGTTTATCTGCAAAGTTATTTGAAGCGGATTTCTACAGTAAATGGGTATGTAAGCCAGTTGAAACAGGTTACCGAAGACTCTGATTCCCAGAGCAAAAGGGTGATCGCGGTTGAAAATCTGTTGTCCAGAAAAATTCAGCAACTCGATAATTTTATTGACCTGAAAGACAAGGAAAAGAATCAGAATTTTTATGCCGACGCGTTAAAGGAGATTCAAACAGAAGCCAACGCGAATACCGCTCCTAAAACTGTTCCTAAAATTATAAAGGAACTAAAAACAAAAGAGCAGGTATTGCCCGTACTTCCCAGAGTTTCTAAACCCGCGGATGAGAAGAAAATTTTTTTAGGTAAGGTATTTGGCAAAGAACAGAAAACTTACCAGGTTCAACCGCTACCAAAATCAAAAGTAATAACAGAAATAACCCCCCAGTCAGATCCAGTAGTAATAGACCAGAGTAAGGGCGATTCACTTATCAAAAATGTTGAAAAAGTGATTACCAAGGTTGAGAAAAAAGAAGGGCAGTTCAAGAGTTATCTGAGCAGGCAGGAAATGGACATGATCAACAAAGATCGGGAAATTATGCAGCAAATCAGATCAATTGTGAAGGAACTGGAAAGGGAAGAACTGGTAAGCAATGAGCATGATACACAAAAAGCACGGGGTCTGGCTACCGATTCGGTAATAAAAATT
>JBGTIS010000049.1:0-66720 GCA_041745535.1 Cyclobacteriaceae bacterium
CCTGTAACGCGAAGATATGGGCAAGGCCGCGTCTTGTTTTTCTGGCAAAAAGCAACTGTTACGGCACTGGCAGCACTGGTTTTTAAATAATAGTCACATCCAGGGCACGTATGCCCTGTTTTTTCGCGAAACTTCATATCCATGTGCCGGATATCATTTTTTTTTCACTAATAAGGAATGGCCGAAGCAGGAATTGTACCTGTAAAATACAGGCGTAATTTATATCTGAACAGGTGTGGTATTAATGCTGGTTGTTTCATCAGCAAAAAGAGCCTCGGTTGAAGCATAGAATTCTAAACAAGCGTGTTAAAATAGGGCGGAAGTTCTGTCTCAAAAGTCATTTTTTCCTTTGTAAACGGATGTGTGATGGTGAGTGAAGCAGCATGAAGGGCCAGTCTTATTCCTTTATCTTTTTTTCCATAAATTTTGTCGCCTACCACAGGATATCCCTTTTCAGAGAAATGAACACGAATCTGGTTTTTTCTGCCCGTAAAAAGGGTGATTTCAAGTAAGCTGAATTTACTGGACGCTTTAATTACTTTGTAGCCTGTTTTAGAAAACTTTCCTTTATCAGGCACATTTGTGGAGTACACCCTATGCGCCTTGTTTTCCAGTAAATAAGTGGTAATTACACCTTCTTTCTCCTGTAATGTGCCATGTACTACCGCAAAGTATATTTTATGAAACGCTGCCCATTCATCCTGCAAATACCGTTTGGCTTTTTCACTTTTGGCAAACACCAGCACACCCGACGTATCTCTGTCCAGCCGATGTACGATAAATACCCTGTTCTTTGAGCGAGCATTGCCTTTCTTCACATAATCGTTCAAAAGAAAATAAGCGGTTTTTTCTTTCTCCCGGTCGGTACTTATGGTTAGCAGGCCATTTGTTTTATTTACAACCAATATGTCCTGATCTTCATAAAGAATAGTAAGCCCCTTGGGTTGGTGTTTTTTAGAGGGCTTTGTAAACGCTGGTCTTTTTTCGTGCATAATGCTGAGTTCAAAAGGAAAGAATCGGATAACAGCAATTGCTGTTATTTTCAATATACTGGAATTACGGTTATCCTAGAAATAATGTATATAACCCCACTTATACAACTAACAGCGAAAGTGATGGCACGGTGGCTGAACTGGCCGGGCAGCCTTTTACTGTTTATGTACAGTATTGGCTAATATAAAATCAACAATAGGTGCCGGGTTTAAACCTTCAGGGCGATGCCCTATTCCTTTTTTTCAATGAAGCTGTCTGCTTTATTGGGATCTCCTTTTTTGTCGTATACCGCTACTTTCGGATAAGGGAATATCGGTCGGCTCATCACCACCTCCTCATTTTCTGTTTTGGATACCACCACGCTTTCCGGCGCGTGGCCTTTCTCCACCCAATCGCGAACCAATCCGAGCCAGTCGGTCTGGCTGGGGCCTGCTCCGCCGCCGCAGTGTAATACACCTGGCAGCAGAAAAAGCCGGATGTAGTCGGCTAACTGCGGATCTGCTTTTTTCGCGGCCTCATAATGGTCTATGGTGGTAAAAGCCGAAAGCGCGGGATCATTCCAACCATGATAGATAATCATTTTGCCGCCTCGTTTTTTAAATGCGCTGTAATCGGTGGAAGTGGCATTGAGGTAGGAAGCGGCATAGCGGGTATCATCAGAGAAATTTGAGAAGTCGTACGTAGCATAATCCCAATCCGGATCCTGGAAAACCAGGTATTTAAACATTTCGGTGCCAAACGCGAAGTGTAGTGAAGGGAAATTTACTTCCATAGACCCTTCATTCGGGCCTACTATCCAGGCCAGCCAGCCGCCTGGTTCATTTTCACCCCCATAAGGAAATCCGGGATAAATTTCTTCCTCCTCATTGGCGGTACCCTCATAAATTACCTGTATGGCTTTCAATTGCGCGGGGGTAAAGCAATCAGTGCCGCCTTTTTCATCCGCACAGGCGGGTAGGCTGGAAAAATCGAAGGCGCAATCTCTCGGATCGTTTAAAATTTGATCGGTAACGCCATCCAGACCATCACATTGGTCCAGCACAGCCGCCTGCAGCAGTTCCACCTGCGAAGGTGAGAGCAACGGCTTATCGAGTTGGTTTGGATCGGGATACAACACCTGGGTGTTCTGAATAAATTCAGCTCCGGTTGCCGGCCAGTCAATGATAGGGGCACCGGCCACAATACCATCAAAATCATCGGGATACAACTGTGCTTCTATCAGCGCCTGCCCGCCGCCCCGGGAGCATCCCATAAAGTAAGCATACTTTGGAGAGGCACAATAATACGCATTCAAAATGGCCTTGCTCACTACGGTAGTCCGGTGAATGGCCAGTCGACCGAAATTAAGCTGCCGCTCCATGTTGTTCAATGCCCAATCAGCTTTAAGTCCATTACCCTGATGGCCGGTATCCGTTCCGGCGGTGGCATAGCCGTCTTTTACCCGTGGGCGGGCGCCATTTTGCACAGAGCCTACAAACCCGCCACCCCCACTCATGATAAAGCGGGCATTCCATGATTCGGGAAGCAAAAGCTCAAAATTAATCTCTTTACTGATAATGCCCAAAACCTTACAATAAGCCACCTCCTCATTTACAATTTCGGCTGCCACAATGCGCACATCCGGAAGCGCTAGCTTCTTCAATTCCGCACAGGGCACACAGGGCACAGCAGTGGAAGCTGAAGATTCCTGGGCAATCGCGACAGGAATTACAAATAAAGATAAGAACAGGGCGCTGAGGGAAATTTTTGTGCTTTTCATAGTGGTATATCCGAAGCGGTTACAATGATCAGGTTCGCTTTCAGGCCGACCTTAATTTCAATAATCTGTTCTCCGAAGATAAAGGAACTTAAGGTGTGAAGCAATCAAATTGTGTATCCACAGAAGTCTGGCGCTGGTTTTTATTTGAAGATAGCCCCTGGAGTAACAAAACCTAAATCCAAGCATTATTGTGCGGAAGTGTGGGAGTAAGGTTGATTTACTTACCACTTATATCGCGTTTCTCACCTGAAATACCCATAGCAACCATTTGGTATATACCACACTTGCTTTATTTTCCCAATACTACTATGTTATCAATCAAATAATTACCTGCTTCGGTAGTGAGGTTATATACTATCGAGGTAGTATCAAAATGTTGCGTCGTAACGCCTACTTTGTATTTCTCAAGCGCTTTCGTCTTTGGATGGTGGCGGTAAACCACATCTTCTGCCGTTAATGCCTGCATGGTTTTCCTGCCCGCTTCTGTCATTATCGGATGATTCGGCGTTGCTATCAGTTCCACCATAGGCGATGCATAGTTTTCACCTGTACTGAGCGCGGCGGTGAGCGTTTCTTCCGGAATCAGGATAACTTTAGAAAGATTGATCTTACTTTTTTTATGTACGCTGATGGATTCAACTTTTGTTGTAATCAGTTTGTTTGCCTGGTACGCGGCTACCACGTCGCCCGGTACAAGGTCCGCTATTTTTTTCTGGCTCCCATCGCCCATCGTTACCATTGCCTGACTAGGGAAACAAAAATCGTAGCCAGAATCAGACTGATCCATCGCGCTCATGTCAGTTCCGCTGCTCTTTTGCATCAGGTAAGCTACTTCTTTAGAAAGAATATAGGACATTTTGAGGGCAACATCTTTCTCTTCCCGGTCATGTTGATGCATATCATCAAAATACAGATTCCACACTTCACCGGCAGTGGCCATATTGGGAATAACCAAATTAAAAGTTTCACCGGCTTCCGCATTGGTAAAAAAAACAATCATTCCCAATTCGCTCATAGAAGCACGCTCCACCAGTTTGTAGAGATCAATCCGCTTTTTTACCCCGCTATCGCCAGTAATAAAATAAGGTGGCTTCATGTCGTACCGATCTAATACATATTTGCCATCCGCTAATTTGATGTAGGTATCATGATCCAAATCTTCTATGGTAACTCCCCGGGCAATTTTATATTCTTCCGCTGTCATACCCCTCGGTTGAGCGTTTTCCTGTGCCCATACCGTTGCGTTGAATAAAGTTATTATAAAAAGGAGCATGCTACCTCCAAAATACCTGTTGCTTAAAATTGAATTGTAAAATTTCATAAGATTTTTGATTTAAGATTATTATTTAGTATAAACGCAATATTACAGATTATAATACTGAGTTTCAAGATAAATACATATATAATAATTTGATATATTATTTTTTATTAAAATAATATTTTGATAATAAATAAATTATGTTTTGATTTGGAAAAATTATTAAATATTAGAATAAAATATCTTTTAAACATTATTATATAATATTAAATTTTACACTAATAGTTTTATTCATAATAATAGTTTGTAAAATTTATAATTAACAATTAAACCACCTAGCTTATGAAATACAATTTTACTTCACATTTCTGGCCCCATTTTATACGAAATTTATGCAGGGCATTTTTGCTTTTTTTACCTTTTTATCTGATAGCTTTCTCTGTCCTGGCCCAGGAACACAGTATATCCGGCACTATCACGGCCGAAGAAAGTAGTTCTCCCATCCCGGGTGTAAATGTGGTGATAAAAGGTACTACACAGGGCACCATTTCGGATATAGATGGCAAATACATTATCCAGGTTCCTTCTGAAAGTGATATACTGGTATTTTCCTTCATCGGACTGAAATCGCAGGAAGTAGCCATAGGCAACCAGTCGGTAATTGACATTTCTATGTTACCTGATTTATCAGAACTTTCGGAAGTAGTAATTACTGCTTTCGGGCTGGAAAGAGAAAAGAAAGCCCTGGGTTACACAGTGCAGGAGGTGAATGGAGAGGAACTGGCCAAAGCACCTTCTCAATCTGTGGTGAACAACCTTTCCGGTAGGGTCGCGGGTATGCAGGTTTCTACCAACAGTACCCCTGGCGGAAGTCCTGAGTTTGTGATTCGGGGTTTTTCCTCTGTAGGAGGCAATAACCAGCCCTTGGTGGTGATTGATGGCGTTCCGATGGCGCAAACTAACAATGGGGCAAATGCGATTAATAGTGAAGATGCTACAAGAAATGACGCGAATTATAACCGCAAGCAAAACCAGCAATTTGGAGGTGGGATTTCTGAAATTGATCCGAATAATATTGCTGAAATCAGCGTATTGAAAGGTCCCAACGCGGCTGCCTTGTATGGTTCTCGTGCTGCCAATGGTGTAATTTTGGTTACTACCAAAAACGGATCTGGTAAAAAAGGAATAGGAGTAGATGCCAATTTTAGCACTACGTTTGAAGCGCCCCTGGTAAAACCTAAATTTCAGAATACCTATGGGGGTGGTTCCGGATACACCTGGTATGCCGATGGATGGAGCGGTACGGTAGATGGCTTCAAAGGTACTGCCGGTACGGATGAGAGTTGGGGTTCTCCTATGGATGGCCGGCTGGTACGCCAATGGTGGACAGGTACCGAAACCGCGCCCCTTGTGCCAGAACCGGATAACTGGGAGCAGTGGTGGGAAACAGGGAAAACCATGAATGGCAGCGTATCTATCAGTGGCAGTAATGATAATGGCTCATTTCGCCTCTCTTTGGGCAGATTAGAACAAGATGGCATTGTATATAACAACAACTACTGGAGGAATAACTTTCGGCTGAACTCAACCTATAATTTCACCGATAAGCTGAAGGTAACGGCCATGGGCGAATACATAAAATCCGGTTCAGATAACCGGAATTATCAAAGTGCCAGCACCTTCATTTGGCACCATCGCCATACTAATTTTGACCAGTTAAAGAATTACCAGGCATATGAAGATGCGCATATCCAGCCCACGGGTGATACCGAACCCCCAAACTGGCAACATACTTACTTCACCAACCCCTACTTTGAACAGGAAGTACTGGTCAACCCTAACGAAAAGGATCGATTTCTGGGAAACATCGCGGTTACCTATGAATTGGCCGACTGGCTTAGCCTGATGGCACGTTCGGGTACTGATTTGTGGACGGACACACGGATTAATATTGATCGGTATGAGCGCATACGGGGGTCTTCCCGCGCCGGGCGCTACAGCGAAGAAGTGTTGCGCAACCAGGAAACCAACTCAGACTTTATCCTCACTTTTGATAAAAGCATGAATGATCTCTCATTGATGGCCCAGTTAGGAGGGGTGCAGCGTACCAATTACTATAAAAGCAACTATGTGCGAGTGAATGAACTGAATATAGACCGGGTTTACAATCTGGGTAACAATGCCAGCCCTAATACTACAGAAAGCACCATTGCCGAGTCTGAAGTGAACAGTTTGTTTGGTGCGGTAAACTTCGGGTACAAAAACTTCCTCTTTCTGGATATTACAGGACGTAATGATTGGTCCAGTACCCTGCCTGCCGCGAATAATTCTTTCTTCTATCCCTCAGTTTCTTTAAGTGCCGTGGTTACCGATATGGTTCCTGATTTATCCAACAACATACTCTCTTTCCTGAAACTTCGGGGCAGTTGGGCGCAGGTAGGCAATGATGCGGATCCTTACCAGTTGCGGCAAGCTTATAACCCGGAAGGATTGTGGGATGGGAGTATTCCTAAATTCTCTGAGAGTGGCGACATCGCCAATGCCGGTTTGAAACCTGAAATCACTACAGGTATTGAAGCAGGGGCCGATTTTCGCTTCCTCAATGGCAGAATTGAGTTGGACGTAACCTATTATAATCAATCTACGAAAGACCAGATCCTGGCTGTAGATATTTCCAGGGCATCCGGCTATACAGGTCGTATCCTCAATGCCGGAGAAATTACCAACAAGGGTGTGGAACTCATGCTGAGTGGGTCTATCATTGAACTTGGTAACGGATTTACCTGGGATGTTACGGTCAATTTCGCTAAAAACAAAAATGAAGTCGTAGCACTAGCCGACGGATTGACTTCATTGACACTTTGGACACAACGGGGCGCTTCATTAGAAGCCAGAGTTGGTGAAGCCTATGGCAACCTATACGGGATTAAGTTTGCCAGAACTGATGATGGGCAATTGATTTTCGAAGACGGATTGCCTACCACATTACCGGGTCAGCAAATCATCGGTAATATCACTCCCGACTGGACAGGCGGTGTCTACAACTCGTTAAGCTTCAAAGGAATCACCCTGGGCGTTTTAATTGATATTAAACACGGGGGTGATATTTATGACATGGGTACGAGTCTGGCCCGTCAGAATGGGATTTTAGAGGAAAGCGAAGCCGGTAGAGAGGAAGGCACCATCGGCATAGGTGTGAAAAACATCGGGAGCGCGGAAACACCCCAGTATGTACCCAATGATGTGGTGGTTTCAACCCGGAACTTTATGAGTTATTACAGTGGCCGTCAGTTCCACGAAGCTGCCGTATTTGATGGCAGTTATTTAAAGTTACGGGAAGCTACCATTACCTATAAACTGCCGGGTAAATGGTTCGATAATAACTTTATGGAATCAGCCTCTCTGTCATTGGTAGGCAGAAATCTGGCGATCTTACACAAAAACAGCCGTCACATTGATACAGAAATCAGCAGCGCTGATCTGGGGTATAACTACGGGCAACTGCCCAGTACCCGCAGCCTTGGGTTTTCTGTTAATATGAAATTTTAATAAAACATACTCTTATGAAAATATATATAAAATCTTTCTTCATCGCGTTTACGCTATTGATAGCAGGGGCCTGTACCAACGATTTTGAGGAACTGAACTCAAATCCAAACAAACCTATGGAGGTAAGCCCACAGTATTTGTTGCCACAGGCGTTGCAGACTTCTATTGATAACTATTGGGGCAATAAAAATCGAAATGAACGGCTGAATTTTGATCATGCCATGTCATGGACCGGTTACCTTACCCGCAATATTTACGAGAACGAAGGAGATAACTACAATGTGCAGCCCTCGGTAAATATTAAAAACTGGGAGGTATTCTATACCGATGGACTGATTAACTATCAGAAGATCATTGAAATTGCCGGGGAAGGGGCTGAACCCCCCAATCCCAACTACGAAGGCATTGGCCTGGGGATGCGGGCCTGGTCATTTTCACTCCTCACTGATGTGTGGGGCGCTATTCCTTACACCGAAGCTTTGGCAGGCACTTCGGAAGAACCTGTATTTTCACCTGCCTACGATACACAGGAAACCGTGTATGCGGGCATGATTGAAGATTTAAAAATGGCCAATCAAAAGCTTGATCCGGCCGGCGCTGCCGTAAAGGGCGACATCATGTTTGGAGGAGATACTATGATGTGGAAAAAGTTTTTTAATTCCCTGCGTTTTAAGTTACTCAACCGCCAGGCACACAAAGTAGCCTCTTCCGCTGCTGAAATGCGGACCATGCTGAGCGATCCGGCCACTTATCCTATGATTGGCAGTAACGATGACATTGCCCAACTGAATTATGGAGCCGTACCTACGAACAATCCCTGGAATGATATTCTGATCCAGCAAGGTCGTTCCGACTGGAACATCAACTCCGTATTGGTAGATATGTTGAAAGGCTATAACGATCCCCGCCTGGAAGTATATGCCTTACCTGGCAGCCTGGCCAATGGGGAAATTAAAGGGCACCCCAGTGGTTTACCCGGAGAAATAGCCACCACGTATCTGGGTCAAAGCGCTATTATCAATACAAATGTTTTTGCGCAGACTACTTCTCCTTCCGTATTGATGAGTTATGCCGAACTATTATTTGCCCAGGCAGAAGCCGCTTTGGAGGGAAATATTAGCGGAGATGCGCAAGCACTCTTTGAAGCTGGGATTACTGCGGCCTTTGATCAGTACGGGTTAACCGTTCCGGCAGGATACATGGCACAACTGGGCTCCGTATCCAAAGAAAATATCATGACGCAAAAGTGGATTGCTTTGTTTGGACAGGGCATAGAATCATGGACTGAACTTCGCAGAACGGGTTATCCGGTAATGCCTCCAGCCGATCCACGGGCTCAGTTTAAGAATGATGGCGTATTGCCCACCCGTCTTGGGTATCCTTCTACGGAATATTCGCTTAATGGTACCAACGTAGCGGCAGGGGCAACCCTGAACGGTGGAGAAGATGATATGAAAACCAAGCTTTGGTGGGTAGAAAACTAATTTCTGAACTTAAAAATTCTATAATAGCAATATGAAAAATATATATAAAAATGTAATGCTACCGCTCATCGTGGCAACCCTTTCCTTCAGTTGTGAAGATGTGAGTGATATGGCTGTAGATAGAATAGTTGCTCCTGTGCTGGGTGTGAACCTGGGTACCGATACAGACAATGGCATGCTGAAAAGGCAGGTAGTGTTTTATGAACTGGATAAATCCGGCATACTGGATCATACCATAGGCATCGATTCCGTTCCTGTGTCCAACCTGGCGATTGAAGTGTATCTGGATGCGCAGACAATGGTAGGGACTGCCACAACAGATGCGAATGGGATGGTGATTTTTGAAAAGCCATTGTCAGATTTTGGCGGCGCGGCGCCTATACTTCAATGGGTAGGAAGCTTCAAAGGAATCAACTTTAGAATCCCTGATTCACAATTAAAGTAGTTTCAATAAGCACTTAATTTTATTTTAAGGAGGTGATTCAACTCATCTTGCTCATCTTCCTGTTTTTCTAGACTTTAAAATTACAATTACGACAGCACAAAAAACTGTCAATAGCATCTACATTTATGGGAAGTCTTACGCGAAGGGCATTTTTAGAAAGGTTTTCTTTATTGGTTGGCAGTAGTTATCCGGCCATGGCTGCCTTGGGAATGATCAAAGAAGCTCCTGCCAAACCTTTTAAACTTCATGGGAAAGGAAAAGGTACCAAAGTAATTATCCTGGGAGGAGGGCTCTCCGGGCTTACTGCCGCTTATGAGCTTAGTAAATTAGAATACGATTGTGTCATTCTGGAAGCCAGGGCGCGGCCGGGTGGAAGGGTGTGGTCGGTAAGGGGCGGCACAGAGGAAACTGAAGAAGGAAGTGAAAAGCAAAGTTGTACTTTTGACAGGGGGCATTATTTGAATGCAGGCGCTTCACGCATTCCCCATCATCATGAAATTTCTCTCCATTACTGCAGAGAATTAGGCGTGCCGCTTGAGATATTTAACAATGTTAATGAAAATGCCTATTTATATACTGAAGGTAATGGTACCCTTTCTAACCGACCGGTACGGATCAAAGAAGTGGCGCACGATAGCCGGGGTTATATATGTGAATTTCTGGAAAAGGCCGTCAACCAAAATGCCCTGGACCTTGCCCTTACTCAGGAAGACAAGGAAAAGTTGATTGAATATTTACGGGTAGAAGGAGATTTGAATCCGGATTTGGTATACAAAGGCGGAAGCAGAAGAGGTTACAAAGTAGCTCCGGGAGCCGGCAATCAAATGGGTGAATATTCTGATCCCTACGGCTTTATAGATTTGTTGCACTCCGGATTCATGGATCCGGCCATGTCTAATCTGCCTGTTTATACTTTGGATTTGCAGATGACCTTGTTTCAGCCCGTAGGTGGCATGGATAAAATTCCCTTCGCCTTGGCTGAAAAAGTAAAAGATGTAATTCAATACCAGGCAGTAGTACAGGAAATCAGGAAAACCGAGGCAGGCGCGCAAGTACTCTATAAAGATACGGCAGGCAATACCCAGACTTTGGAAGGAGCCTTTTGTATTTGTACACTGCCTTTACCCGTGTTGGCCAACGTGAAAAATAATCTCTCAGGCAATATTCAAAGAGCTTGCGATTTTGTGGACTACAAAAAGACCTGCAAAATAGGCCTGCAATTCAAAAGAAGGTTTTGGGAAGAAGATGATGGTATTTATGGAGGCCTTACCCGCACCACCCAGGATATTACCCAGATAATGTATCCGAACTATGATTATCTGGGCCGGAAAGGCGTGCTCAAAGGCTTGTATAATTTCAGTGAAAAAGCCATTGCCACTGGCAATTTGTCTTTGAAAGAAAGAGAAAAAATGGCTTTGGAACAGGGCAGCAAAATACATCGGCAGTATGCGAAAGAATTTGAAAGTTCTTTCTCGCTGGCCTGGCACAAGCTTCCTTATTCCCTGGGAGGATGGGCCGAGTATTCGGACACTACGCGCGAGCGTTTTTATCCTGATCTGATCAAACCCAATGGAAATGTATATCTGGCGGGAGAGCATACCTCTTACCATACTGCCTGGATGGCAGGTGCTTTTGAGTCGGCCAGAAGAACGGTGGCTGAAATTCATGCCAGAGTAACAGAAGGAGCCGTACAATATCAATCCAATGAATAAAACTATTGATAAGTATCAGGTCAAAACGTTTTCCCGGATTTATTCCGGAGACGCCCGGTCGGTGCCCCATACTTATTTGGCAGTAATACAAATAGTATTCCTCCACAAATGGATCCGGCAACAGGTGCGGGAAGTATGAAATAAAATATTAAATTGTAATCATCTTAAATTTATGCGATATGCCTACAAAAATGAATAGAAGAAAATGGTTTCAATCCAGTGCAATGATGGCCGGTGGTGTTGCTTTGGCTTCATCTTCACCCTGGAATTTTGCCCAGGCTGCCAATCAGGTAGCCGCGCAATTGTATGCCTTGCCTGCCCATGAGGTAGGAAATGTGTTATTAGCACGCCCCGAATTGAAAGCCAGGTTACTGGCCAATGAAAATCCATTTGGGCCATCCAAAAAGGCGAAAGAAGCACTGATGGGGGAAATAGACAAGGGTTACTTGTATGAGTTTGAGAAGAAAATGGAGTTTGGCAAAATGATTACCTCCAGGTATGGACTAAAAACTATTGAAGAAGTGGGATTTGGCCCTTCCAAAGATTCATTCATTATGCTGGGTGCCGGATCTACCGAATTGCTGTTGGCAGCTTCTGTGGCGTATGGCCAGAATGGTGGTAAAATATTATCGGCCGACCCTACGTACATGTCGCTCATACGATCGGCGCAAAATGTTGGGGCTGAATGGGAAACTGTGCCGCTCACCAAAGAGTATGCGCATGATCTTAACCGGATTGCCGATACCGTATCTGATGAACATAGCCTGGTATATATCTGCAATCCGAACAATCCGACAGGCACTTCTTTAGACCCTGACGAAATGCGGGCTTTCTGTAAGGAAGTATCCAAGAAAAAGCCCCTCTTTATTGATGAAGCGTACATAGATTATACGCCAGATCCGGAGAAGTATTCTATGATGGACCTGGTAGCCGAAGGATACAACGTCATCATTACCCGTACTTTTTCCAAATTGCATGCCTTTGCCGGCCTCAGGATCGGCTATACCGTAGCTCAGCCGGAAGTAATCGCGGAGATGAGCAAATACAGCAACGGGGGTGGTAATATCGCCTGTACTTCCATTGCCGGTGCTATTGCCTCTTACCAGGATACTGAATACCATGCGTATGCCAGAGAAATGAATACAAAATCTAAAACCTTCTTGTACAAAACACTGGAAAGCGCGGGTTATGAATACATTCCTTCTGATACTAACTTCGTTTTATTTCCTTTGCGGATGGATAGCAAACGGTTCCAGGAAGAAATGATGAAAAGGGGTGTAGGCGTAAGAAGCTGGAGCTTCGACAACAAAGAATGGTGCCGCGTTAGCATCGGAACCATGCAGGCGATGGAATATTTCGCGGAAGCTTTTAATGAACTTTCATGAGGTATTTGTAACACCTATTTTTTTGTTTCACCTTATATTTGTCCTTCCGTTATTTGGCGGAAGGTTTTTTTATGCTTTAGTGATTCATTCTGAACTTTAATAATCGGTAAATTTATTTCATAATCCTCACTATTTGAATGGTAAAATTTTAATATCTTGCTTTCTAAACCAACGGTCTTTCAAATAAAGTCAAATATGTCTCCTATTCTCCATATTAAAAACATGGTTTGCAACAGGTGTGTTTTGGCACTAGAAAACATGTTAAAACAACTTGAAATACCTTACCACCAAATACTTGTGGGAGAAGTTCATCTTTATAACGAATTAGACGAATTAAAAAGAATACAGCTCATAGAACAATTGAAAGCAATAGGCCTAGAGCTGGTAAGTAACCGACTAAACCAACTCATTGAGAAAACCAAACAACTTATACTCCGAAAAGCCAGAAACGAAATTTCCGGACAGGAAAGAAAGCAAAAACTTTCTTTTTACCTCACCGAAAAATTATCGCTAGATTATTCGTACCTAAGTCATCTTTTTTCATCGTATGAAGGTCGTACCATTGAAAATTATTTTATTGAGCAGCGTATAGAGAAAACCAAAGAACTTTTAGTACATGGTGAGCTCAACCTTTCTGAGATTGCTTATGAGCTTGACTACAGCAGTGTAGCGCACCTTTCCACTCAATTTAAAAAAACTACAGGATTCACCCCTTCCCATTTTAAAAATACAGGCAAACATAAGTTAAAATCCCTGGATCAGGTATAATCCAAAAATTATATAAACCTATCACAAAGTGTTGTAATGGCTTGCCCATAAAGCCAGAATATATTTGCATAGTTATTTAACATTAAAACATATAACTATGAAAAATATAAAAGAAAAATTCCAGAATATTTCAATTGAAAAAAAGAGCAATTGTGGTAATGCTTCATGCACTTGCAACACCTGTAATTGTCAGGGTTCCTGTAGTGAAAATAATTGTTCCTGTGGCTGCGACTGTTGCCGCTAATCTATAAGCCTTAAGCTTGCTCGCAAGGGCAAGCTTAATCTCTCAAATATTTAAACAATGCTTAACATGAAATCAATATTAAAAAAGCTATTAATGAATATAAATGTCCTGGTTTTTCTCCCAGCATACATCATTCTCATTTTAACTGTTGCCTTCTCGGAAAAAGGAAAAGAAGACAAATCAGCAACAATAATCAAAACCCATCAATATTCTGTTAGTCAACCCATGCAAAAAATCAAAACATTATGGAAAATCATCACAACAGCAAAACAGTAACTTACAATTTGGAAGCAGATATCTTTCAATGGGAGATTGCTCCGGGAAAATCAGTGGAAGCATGGGGATTCAATAACCAGCTTCCAGGGCCGGTTCTAAAAGCAAAAAAAGGTGATACGTTGGTGGTTAAAGTAAAAAATCAGCTGAAAGAGCCAACACTCATTCACTGGCATGGTATAAGACTACCTGCCGCGATGGACGGAACCGGCGAAGTGCAAAGACCCATACAACCTGGTGAAGAGTTTGAATATCGTTTTGTTGTACCAGATGCTGGTACCTTCTGGTATCACGCTCATGCCAATGAAACGGTGCAAATGGAAAGAGGAATGTATGGCGCCATGGTTGTAGAAGATGAGAGTGATCCTGTTACTGACGGAGAAAAGGTATTGATGATTGATGACATGAAACTTACGGCTGATCACACATTTTCACAGCCTGGCTGGTTTATTCCCCGCATTATTGAAAGGCATGATGGCCGTGAAGGAGATACCCTGCTGATTAACGGAAAGGAAAATCCGGTTATCAAGGTGCATGCCGGTCAAATGGAGAGATGGCGGTTTATCAATGCTTCCAGTGCCCGATATTTTGTATTGTACTTAAGTGGCAAATCCTTTAAGATTATTGGAACCGATGGCGGATTATTGGAAAGCCCAAGAACAGTAACTGAAGTTTTAATAACACCGGGCGAGAGAATGGATATTGTAGCAGGTCCGTTTACTGAAGGAGAAACATTTGCCATTGAATCATTACCATATAATAGAATGACTTTCCTGAAAGCAAAGCGGCAGAAGTTTGCCACAGTTCAGGTAGGAGAGCGAAAGTCATCAGTAGCTAACATTCCAGAACATTTGAGAGAAATTGAGCCAATAGCACCGCAAGCGGCAGCAATAACCAGAAAAGTAAAACTTTCGGTTGGGCCCAGTTTAAAGGATGGAGTAGATTTTCTTGTCAACAATGAGGTACATGTTAATGACAAACCTGTAAAAGTTGGCGAACTGCAAGTTTGGGAAATAGCCAATACAAGTTTGATGGATCACCCTTTTCATTTACATGGTTTTTTCTTTCAGGTGATTGAAGAGAACGGTAAAGCGCCTGCGTATTTAGCATGGAAAGATACTTACAATGTGCCACCAAGAAGCAAAATAAAGATTGCCTGGATGCCTGATAACCGCCCTGGTATATGGATGTACCATTGCCATATTCTGGAACACCATGCGGCAGGCATGATGGCAAACTTTGAAGTGTACGATGGCACTAAACCTCATGTTGAAACAGAAGGCGCTTCAGCGCATCATTGCCATTAATGATCACATGCGCTGTTTATTGATGTAATAAGTCCAAAGCCACAGATGCCATTTCTGCATAAACGCAAAAGACAACTGTGGCTTTTAAGCTGACATGCACATCCTAAAACTACCTTTAATCTTTCACTATTAGTATCAGTTAATTATAAAATATGTTGTATTCATTCTCGAAACAAGATAAGCTGCTCCCTCTTCCTGCTATCAAAGGATTAGAGATAAGAGAAAATAACGAGCCAATGTTTCTGTCAATAATCAATCAGATTTCACTTGAGGAAGTAACCCGTAGGTTCTTAAATAATAATAAAGTGTATGTAGCATATGTGAACGAAGTACCTGCTGCTTTTGGGTGGGTAGCAATAAAGAAAGCCAGGATAGGTGAGTTGAATCATGAATTCAATTTGCCCATTAATCCCTGCTATTTATGGAATTTCAGAACATTTCCAGAGTTTCGTGGATTAGGCATCTATGTACATTTATTTCAATATATACTAACTGTTGAACAACTCACAACCGATTATTTCTGGATAATACATTCACCTAAAAACAAATCCTCACAACGAGGTATTAGCAAAGCAGGATTTAAATATTTGAATAGGTTTCTCCGCTTTGGTATTCATTTTGGCTGTTTGTTTTAGGTATCAGGTAGTTGGGAAGAAATCAGGCATCACGGGAGTTTCTCAGGTTTCAATAAATTGTTATATTGCTTCGATAACCTGAAATACCCTGAAATTATGCTGAAACTTAATCTGCTTTACCTGATCTTTTTTCTGATGACACAGCTTACGCCTGCAATCCTGGCACAGGAAACCCACGAAGATGAATCTAAAGTGCCCGACTACCAGTTGCCCGATCCCCTTATTACTTCCGACGGAAATAAAGTAACCTCTGCCCAGATGTGGCAGGAAGTACGCCGACCGGAAATTCTCCAACAATTTGCCGAACAGATGTACGGAAAATTCCCCGAAGGCTCGGTAACGACTTCTTACCAGATGATGAACACCCGTACCGATGCCCTGAATGGCAAAGCCACCCGAAAAGAGGTCAGGCTCTGGTTTTCCAATGGTACCGATTCTACCTATATGGACCTGCTGGTGTATATTCCCAACGAAGCACCGGAACCTGTACCGGCATTCCTGGGCCTGAGCTTTTATGGCAACCATACCATTTCTCCGGAATCCGACATTATTTTATCGGAAAAATGGATGCCCGAGCAGGCCGATTTTGGTATTGAGAATCATAGAGCTACCGAGGCTTCCCGCAGCGTAAGGGTAAACCGCTGGCCGGTAGAGAAAATTATTGACCGCGGCTATGCCTTGGCCACTGCGTACTATGGCGATCTGGATCCTGACTATGCGGGAGACGACAAGAACGGAATTCAACCGCTTTTCTACAAAGAACGACAAACCCAGCCGGAAAAAGATGAGTGGGGTTCCATTGGTGCCTGGGCCTGGGGCCTGCAAAAGGCCATGGATTATCTGGAAACCGATGGGCAGATCAATCCGGCACAGGTGGCTGTGCTGGGGCATTCCCGGATAGGAAAAGCCGCCCTGTGGGCCGGTGCTTCCGACGAGCGTTTTGCCATGGTCATTTCCAACGATTCGGGTTGCGGTGGTGCCGCCCTTTCGCGGCGCAGGTTTGGCGAAACGGTAAAAGTGATCAACACCGCCTTTCCGCATTGGTTTAATGAGAACTTCAAGCAGTACAACAACAATGAAGATGCGCTGCCCTTCGACCAGCACGAACTGATTGCCCTGATAGCACCGCGCCCGGTGTACATCGCCAGCGCTTCCCAAGACCTGTGGGCCGATCCGAAAGGTGAATTCCTGGGTGGGTTGCATGCCAGTCTGGTCTATGAACTGTTTGGCCACGAAGGATTGGCCGCTACGGAAATGCCTCCCGCGGATCAGCCCGTAGCTTCCGGTTATATCGGCTACCACCTCCGCACTGGCAAACATGACCTGACCGAATACGATTGGGAACGCTATATGGATTTTGCCGACCAGCATTTCGGAAAAGGGAGTAAGGATAATTAAGTGTAGGAAGGTTGAAATACTGAATGTTGAATGTTAAATGTTGATCAGGAATAGTTCCATTCAACATTTAACATTTTTAATTTAACATTCAACCAGAAACGAAATCTGACTTCGGTCTTCTGACTCCCAACTTCCAACCCAATCCAAAAAACCATGATCAAACCGCTTACTGCCGAACACCTGGACGCTTTTATCAGAATCAGACTGGACAGCCTGAAGCTGCATCCGGATGCGTTTGGGGCCGCGTATGAAGAGGGGCTGGACCGGGAAAAGACCCGGGAAGAGCTGGCGCAAAAAAATGAGGAAAATTTTATTCTGGGTTATTTTCAGGACGAGGAGCTGATTGGCATGGTAGGCAGTATCCGCGACCAGCGCCTAAAGAAAAAACACAAAGCTACTATCTGGTGCGTATTTGTATACCCGGCCTACAGAGGGCAGGGCATTGCCCGGCAGTTAATGATGGCTTGTATAGAAAAACTGGAAAAGCTGCCGGGACTGGAAAGAATTGTGCTTACCGTTTCGCACCAGGCCACTTCGGCGCAAAAGCTGTATGAAAGTCTGGGATTTAAAGCCTTTGGCCGGGAACCTGAAGCCCTGAAAACCCACGGACATTATGTAGATGAAATTTATATGTCCAGAAAAAGCAATCGCACCAATCCCTGAGATTTTCTGTTATAAATAAATGGCACCAATCAACTTTCACGACAAACATTTCCGATCGGTACAAAATACCGGGAATGGCAAAGTTACGCCAGCTACTCTGTTTCATTACCGGCAAAAGAACAAAGTAATCTGGGCTACGTATGAAGGCGGCGACATTCTTTTTGGTACCCTCAGTGGATTTATCAATGGTAATGGCGACCTGGAATTTCTGTACCAGCACCAGAATCAGTCCGGTAAATTCCTGACCGGCAAATGCGTTTCCCACCCTGAAATTTTAGCCGACAACCGGATCCGCCTGCACGAAAAATGGCAATGGACCTGCAACGACCATTCCACAGGCGAATCAGTGGTGGAAGAAATCAGAACTGATTAACGGCCTGTGCGAGTAGCTGGCCTGGTTTGTTGGCGTTTATCTTTTAAGCAGGCGAGCAAAAGTAATTAAGTATTACTTGCCGGATGAGGCTTTGCCGAATTCCGGCATCTCCTGTGCAGAATGCGGGGGACCCCGGAATAAATCCGGGGATAATACCTTAAAACTATTGCTCATTTACTTAAATATCAATTTTTGTGCTTGGCGCGTTTAACTGCCAAGTGCTTTTAAGGTAAGGGTGAACGCTGCATCTTTGTTGGGCTCAGCGCACTTTAATTCAATTCGTCAAACCTGGGTCTTTTCCTTATTCCATTCTTTACATCTTTAATTAGCAAATAAGCATTTTGGTTAATAGGATCATCAGGTTCTATTTCAATCGCCCTTTCAATCCATTCTAAAGCTTCATTATCATGTCCAGAAATCATCAAATTTATTGCGTGATTGCAAATCAATCCAGCATTATCAGGCTGTCGGTGTATCGCATCAAGCGAATATTTTATTGCCAGCTCAACTTCTCCAGCATCCATAGCTGAAATAGATGCTTCTCTAGCAATATCTGAATTTAATTTTTCAATTTGCATTGCTTCCTTAAATAGTTGAAGTGCTTTTGATGGTTCGGCAATCGTTTGATACACTTTTGCCAAAAGCCACTTTGTTTGCCAATGATTAGGAATCAATTCCAGAAATTTCATGTAATGGATAATTGCCTTTTTTGCTTTTCTTCTTTTCCAAAACTCGACTTTGCTTTGTGGCTTATTTTTGAATATGATGAGTTCTTCGGATAAGCGATTACCCTTCTCAAAGTGTTGATTAAAAATTGAAATTTGATGTTCTGGTAATTCGTAATCCATCATTTTTATTTTGCATTAAGTCCAACGACCAACTAACATCCGTAAGCTGGACTTTTCAAATTCCCATAAAAGTATCTGATCGCAGTGGCCTTTGCAAAATAGTGCTGTTAGCATATGGATGTTAGTGTTTGTTAGCATCTTTTGTTTTGAAGTATTTTTTAAACACAAATCCAGACAGAGGATCTCCTGTTTCATTATCCATATAAATAACCAGTAGATATTTATGATGAATTTCAATTACAGTGATTTCCTGTCCCTTTTTAACTATTCCAATTATCTGCGAATTTTTTCTAGGTCGTATTCGAAGGTTCACATCTGTGGTAGCAATCCTAATTTTGTGGAGTTTATTGAATTCGTGCTTAATAAGTTCAGTGATTTTATTATGAGAAGATTCAATTCCTTTCTCTGTGAATTCAATTATTCTTTTTTCCGACTCTTCAATCAGTTCTTCTGTGTTCTTGAGTGTTTCAATGTTAGAAATGTCCTTTTGCTGGAGATAAAAACTATAGATGGTAATAAGAAGTGAAACAACTGAAATAAGGTTGGATAAAAAGGTGAGGGCTCTCTCACTTTTAGTCTTAGAGTATATTTTTTGAAGTTCTGAAAGGAAAGACTCAAGAAAGTCGGACAATTCTTGACTCGAAATACCCGGATTTTCAACTAAATCACTTGCACTTGTTGAAATCGCCTGATTAGCTCCATCGATTAGTTCAAGATGCTCCCAATTCTTACCCTTGCTAATTTCTCGTAGAAATGAGCTAGTAAGTCCTCCAATAGCTACATCCAGTGCATTGAATTTTTTCAGTTGTGGAATCTGCATGGCCTTTGCCATCTCAGCTAGGCCACTCGTCATAGTGAGTCTACTTGCAGCTAAATTTGCGAATGAGTCAGTCAAGGCTTTGTTGTTCGAAGCAGCTAGTTGAGTTAATGAAGAAGACAAGCCTTTTATAGCTATAGTGTGACTATCCAGGAATTTATTCAAAGCAGCTATTTGAGATGGCAGACTGTTGCCAAGAACAACTGATGTAAGGTCAAACATTTTTGGCTTTTCCATAGCCGATTTCATTGCTGCAGAAATTGCATCTAGACCACTGAAGGCATAATTTGGAATCCTTGGTTGAACAAGTTCAGCAATGTTGGTAAGACGGTTAATACCAAAAGCCGCCTTCATCAGTTCGTTTTGTTTTCTGAATGCTTCCAATTCGTCTCTCATGGTAGTTAATAATTGATGCTAACATCCGTATAAAGTGCACAATGCACTTTGTTTACAATGCATCATTAGTGCCAATCTAATAGATTTTTTACCTTTTTAAAACTGTTTACTGCTTTAGGGATGTGAACTTTAACTAAAAGAACGGGAATGGGAAGGTTTGCCCGTGCTGCTATGCACACGACTTCTTTTTCAAATGGAAAAGCTTCCCGCCGCCATTAACAAAGTGCCGAGTCAAGCATTGACGACGGCTTCTCCACTTAGTTGGCAAGGTGTCGATCACTGACGACGGCTTCTCCACTTGGTTGGCAAGGTGTCGATCACTGACAATGGCTTCTCCACCTGGTTGGCAAGGTGTCGATCACTGACAATGGCTTCTCCACTTGGTTGGCAGGGTGTCCGCAACTGCGGAAAGCTTCTCCACTGCGTCGGCAGGGTGTCCGCAACTGCGGAAAGCTTCTCCACTTGGTTGGCAAGGTGTCCGCAACTGCGGAAAGCTTCTCCACTTGGTTGGCAGGGTGTCCGCATCGGTAGTGGAAGAAATTCTATAATTGTTTTATTAACCCAGCGCTACGTCCAGTATCATCATAATGGTAAAGCCGAGTAAGGCCCCCATGGTAGCCGTATCCGTATTTTTGTTTAGTTGCGACTCAGGAATAAGTTCTTCTACCACTACAAAAATCATGGCGCCGGCAGCGAAAGAGAGGGCATAAGGCAGAATAGGCTCAATTAAAATTACGGCTGCCGCACCAATTACCCCAGCGATGGGCTCTACCATACCCGACAGTTGCCCGTAATGAAAGCTTTTCAAACGGGAAAATCCTTCGCGCCGCAGGGGTACCGACACCGAAACGCCTTCCGGAAAATTCTGGATCCCAATACCGATTGCCAGCGTAACCGCCCCGGCCAGATCGGCAGAAGGCAGTCCGGAGGCTACCGCGCCAAAAGCTACGCCCACGGCCAGGCCTTCGGGAATATTGTGCAGGGTAATGGCCATTACCAGTAAAATACTGCGGTGCCAGCTGGTTTTAATCCCTTCAGCTTCCTTCTGCGGAAATCCGATGTGCAGGTGTGGCAAAACTTTATCGATGCCCCAGATGAACAAACCACCGGCCATAAAACCCACCGAAGTAGGAATCCAGGGTCTTACGCCGGAAGCTTCTGCCATTTCAATGGCCGGTGCCAGCAGCGACCAGAAGCTGGCGGCGATCATGACCCCGGCGGCAAAGCCCATCATGCCATCCAGCACTACTCGATTGATGGTTTTAAAGAAGAATACCAGAGAGGCACCCAATGCAGTCACGAACCAGGTAAAACAGGTGGCCAGCAAAGCTTGTATTATCGGATTGAGTTGTTCAAACCAGGAAACAATCATACAGTTTTTTTAATTGGGAAATGATATAAGATTAACAAGCAGACTGCAAAACAGTTATAAAAGTTACAATAATGCAATTTTTCTGTTATTCTGGTAACCCCTAAACGCTTTTTATGTTTTAGCGCCAGGCCAGTTTTCCCACCAGCCGCCTCATCGGAATCAGTACCACTACCCAGATTACCTCTGCCATTACCAGAAACACGCCGGTACGTTCTGAAAAATATAAAAAGCTGATCACCACTCCCAAAGCTATGTTATTGGCACCGGAACTAAAAAACAGTGCCAGCTTCTCTTCTTTCCCGGCTTTGAAAAATACATACCAGCCAAACAGGTATAAAAATAAAAATACCGCCAGCGCGATCACAAAAAACGGGATCAGTTCCTCAGTTTGGGTGAGCAGGATGAACCGGTATTCGGCGATAGCCAGGGCAAAAATGACGGCGATACCAAAAATAGAAATAAAGGAATCGTGACTTTGCATCCAGTCGCGCACCGGACTGTACCGGCGTACCGGCAAATGAAGCAGATACGGTAAAATTACCGTAAGAAACAGGGTGGTAAACAGGCGTAAGGTATCTACGGTTAATTCTTCCCTGAACAGCATGCCGCCCAGAAAGGGCAATACCAGCGGCGTGAGGCCACTGCTGAGAATCAGTAAGGCCAGTGCCAGGGTAATGTTGCCATTAAATACATTGGTAAACGCCGGAGAGGTTACGCCCGACGGCAGCACCACCAACAGAAACAAGGCAGTGGCATAAAAAGAAGAAAAAGGTTGCACCAACAGAAAAACCACCACTGGCAACAGGATATATCGCACTACATAAAAACCTAATAACAGCCGTGTCTGCGACTGAAAGAAGGATAAGGAAAACCTTACTTTGAACGAAGACGCGAAAATGATAAAGCATAAAAAACCCAGAATAACCGGCCTGGAATAAGCGCCGGGCTGGGGCAGGTAAAATCCGGCTAGCGTGGAAAGGAACAGGATCAGATTAAAATTCTTCTTGGCAAATTCGTTCATGCCGCAAAAATAGAATATATGGCTATAGTCTGTAGATTTCCGTTAAAAATATCGTGTTCAAAATAAATTATCATTTTCCTGGTGATACTTACCGGTTTGGATGCACATACTTATAAAAGCCCATACCATGGATTATTCAGAATTAACTATTATGCTACAGGAACCTGCCCAACGTGAGCAGGCTTTCGAGCAGTTATACGAGGAAGCTTTCCCTGCCGTAGCCGGTTTTGTACGGCGTATGGGCGGCTCCTTTTCCGACGCCAAAGATATTTTTCACGATGCCCTTATTATTTTCTATGAGAAAACCGTGCACCAGCAAACGCATATTACCGCTGCCGTGCCGGCCTATGTACTAGGCATTGCCAAGCATTTGTGGGTAAGGAAATACAAGGGCGATCAGCAACATGTTTCGCTGGAAGGCATGGAAAAGGAGGTGAGCATTCCTTATGATTTTTACGAACCAAAGGCATCGGAAAACCGACTTTTGCAATACCTGGCAGCGGCAGGTAAAAAATGTATGGAAATGCTGCGAAGTTTTTATTACAGCAACCTTACCATGCAGGAAATTGCCGAAACGTTTGGGTATGGCAGCGTTCGTTCCGCTACCGTACAAAAGTTTAAATGCCTGGAAAAAGTGCGCGAAAAAGTAAAAAACGAAGCTTATGAGGAAGTCTTTGAATGACCTGCGATTAATAGAGAACTATCTGTTTCAGCGCCTGCCTGCTGCCGAACAACAGGCATTTAAGGTGCGCCTGCTTACCGAATCGCGGCTGAGCGAACAGGTGGCGGTGCAGCAGGAAGTGTACGCGCTCATTAAAAGGTATGGCCGGCGACAGTTGAAAAAAGAACTGGAAGCCGTACACGAACGCATGTTTAAAAGTCCGGAGAAAACATGGTTCCGGCAGAAAATTAAAAATTTATTCACCAGGAAAAAATAAGAAATATGTTAACAGCAAATCCAGCCAATGTAATCCCCATGGTAGTTGAAAATTCCAGCCGTGGCGAGCGGGCTTACGATATTTATAGCCTGCTTTTAAAAGAACGCATCATCTTTCTGGGCACCGGCGTCCGCAGCGATATGGCCAACCTGATTGTGGCCCAACTCCTTTATCTGAACAGTGAGAATCCGAACCTGCCCATTAACATGTACATCAACAGCCCGGGAGGCGACGTTTATGCCGGGCTGGCCATTTACGATGCCATGCAAATGATCAGCGCGCCGGTTTCTACGGTTGCCGTTGGGGTAACGGCCAGCATGAGTACGGCCCTGCTTACCGCTGGAGCAAAAGGTAAGCGGTATGCACTCCCGCACGCTACCATTCACTTGCATCCGGCCAGTAGCGGAGCACAGGGTTATACCGAAGATGTGCGGATCGCTTTTCGCGAACAGGAACGTTTGCAGACACAACTTTTCCATCTGGTAGGAAAACATACCGGCCATACCTGGAAAGAAATTGAAGCCTATTTCCTCCGAGACCGGTTTATGAATGCCATTGAAGCTAAATCTTATGGGTTTGTAGATGAAATTTTGGGAGATCTCAGCGATATCATCGCCATCGAGAATGTGGATTTTAAGGTAAGCAGCCCCGGTAAAAAACAAGCGGTTGGCAATTAACCAACGCTGTTGTTACCAATAAAACGCTGGCGCGGCCATTGCTTCCGCACCGGCGTTTTTTTTAATCCCTTCTAAAAACCATTATCCCATTCCTAATCTGATGGCAAATTACGGATGAGCATTTGTTTTTATGTAAAAAATGCTCAATTAATCCTGTGTTCGGTCTGCAAGCAAAAAAATGAAGAGTAATCCCTATAAAAATAAGGGGAAAACTTTATACTATAATCAGGTTTTTCTGTCTACCTTGTGCTTTTCTATTCGTTGCTCAACAATACGTTTCCTATTTCAGAAAAATCTGCCCCGCTCATGAAAAACTTCCCTTATCAATTAATTATTATTCTTTATCTCATATGCCACTTTTCTGAATTCGCGCACGGCCAGGAAACGGAAGGCGATCAGATGTTGTGGATTATTGAAACCAGAGATGGGAATGAGTATTTTGGTAAAATTTTGAAGCGCGACGGCGGTGAAATTGTACTGGAAACTGAAAACCTGGGTATCATCAACATCCGCATGGAGAATGTCCGGTCTATGAAAGTAGTAAATCCACAGCAAGTGAAGGATGGTGAGGTGTGGATGGAAAACCCACAGGCTACCCGATACTTCTGGGCCCCCAATGGGTATGGACTGAAAAAAGGCGAGGGCTACTACCAGAATGTGTGGGTCATGTTTAACCAGGTAAGTGTGGGCGTAACCGACAACTTTTCGGTCGGCCTGGGCACGGTGCCCTTATTTTTATTCAGTGGCCCTACGCCTGTATGGATTACCCCGAAAGTATCTATTCCTATCAAAAAAGATAAAATAAATGTAGGTGCCGGCGCCCTGGTGGGTGCAGTGGTTGGTGAAGAATCTTCAAGTTTCGGATTGGCCTATGGCGTGCTCACATTGGGCAGCAGGAATAAAAACATCAATATTGGCCTTGGCTATGGATTTATAGATGGAGAGTGGGCTAATTCACCTACCATTACCCTAAGCGCCCTGATCCGCACAGGCAAACGCGGATATTTTGTTACAGAAAATTATTTGTTAGATACCGGGGATGCCAATCTGGTGCTGTTATCCGCGGGTGGCAGGGTGGTGTGGAACAGAATTTCGCTGGACTATGGCGGCCTTATACCCGCCGGTACCGACATTGACCAGCTATTTATTATACCATGGTTAGGATTTGTAGTACCTTTTGGAAATTGAAAAAGGGCTTCAGCATAATATCACAGGTTTTTATTTTTCTGGTACTGACTGTGCTTACACAAATCGGTGGAGTTGCCTACATTATATCATTAGCGATAAACAGGATAATTCATGGCGGGTTTCGGGGTAAACAGTTATTATTATTTATCAGTATTTATTTGTTATTTACGTTTGTGGTAAATCCATTGCTGGCGCCTTTATTTGGTAGAGAGCCCGTGAATAATAACAATGGCATTCAACCCACCAATTATCTGACAATATTGCTAAACAGAAATTATGTAAAGCCTGAAATAAGGCATAAAAACTATGTAACATTCACCCGCACTTAAGAACAACCTAATGAACCTATGAACAAAATGCGCATTACCTCCTTTACCCTGCTAATAGTTTGCTATTTAGGTTTTCTGTTGCCCATATCCGTACAGGCACAGCAGGAAGATTTAAAGGTATTGAACTACTGGCAGTATTACTCCGATGCCCCCAACACTTTATACAAACAGATTTGTGATACCGCTTTCCATTACCTCGACCAGCGCCAGCAGGCTATTGCCCAACTAAAAACCCGGCAGGATTGGCAACAGCGGCAGACAAAGGTAAAAGAAACGCTGATGCAACTGGTAGGACCGTTTCCTGAAAAAACGCCATTGAACGCGCAAATTACGGGTATTGTTAAAAAAGCAGACTATCGGGTAGAAAAGCTGATTTATGAATCTATGCCCGGCTATTATGTAACGGCGGCTCTGTTTGTACCGGCAGCCTTGCAGGGCAAAGCGCCGGCTATCCTGTTTTGTAGCGGGCATAGCGACCTGGGTTTCCGCAGCGAGGTGTACCAGCATATGATTCTTAACCTGGTAAAGAAAGGGTTTGTGGTGCTGGCTTTTGATCCCGTAGGGCAGGGCGAACGACTGCAATATTACGATGAGGCACAAGGGAAAAGCAGGTTTGGCCCTACCCACGAGCACTCCTATCCGGGCGCGCAGCTTTTTATTTCCGGCAATTCCATGGCCCGCTACATGACCTGGGATGGCATCCGGAGTATCGATTACCTGTTATCACGGCCTGAAGTAGATCCAAAACGAATCGGCGTAACGGGCCGTTCGGGTGGCGGCACCCAAACGGCCTATATCGCAGCTTTTGATGAACGGGTAATCGCGGCAGCCCCTGAATGTTATATCACCGGCCTTACCGAACAATTAAAAACAGCAGGGCCGCAGGATGCCGAACAGAATTTCTACCACGGCATTGCCCATGGTATAGACCATGCCGATTTACTGGAAGTACGAGCGCCCAAACCTACCTTACTGATTACCACTACCCGCGATATTTTCAGTATCGATGGGGCCAGAAAAACATTCAAAGAAGCCCGTCAGGCATATGAGGTCTGGGGAAAGCCGGGAAATATCAGTATGGTGGAAGATGATGCCGCCCATGCCTCCACCCGTAAAAATCGGGAGGCCATGTATGCTTTCTTCCGGCAACACCTTCAACATCCGGGTGATGTGCAGGATGAGGAGGTTCCGTTATTAACTGCCGAAGCCTTGCAGGTTACGGAAACCGGGCAGGTAAGTACGGCTCTGCAAAGCAAAACAGCTTTTGATCTGAACAAAGAAGCAAGTCTGTCACTGGTTGCGCAACTCCGGCAACAGCGGCATCAACTCGATGCCCACCTGCAAAACGTAAAAGAAGCTGCCCGGGAGTTATCGGGATACCAGTCTCCCACTGCTTTGCGGAAAGTCGTTTTCTCAGGACGGTATCAGCGTACGGGGTATGCCCTGGAAAAATACCTGATTCCGGTAAACGAAAGGTATGCCATCCCACTGCTGCTGATGGCACCTGATGATCCGGCACAGGGGCAGGCCGTGCTGTACCTGCATCCGCAGGGCAAAGCGGCCGAAGCCATGCCCGGAGGAGAAATGGAAAAGCTAGCACAACAGGGATACTATGTAGTGGCGCCTGATATTTCAGGTATCGGAGAATTAGGTCCCGGCTACCTGGAAGGCGATGCCTATATCGATCAGGTATCATACAACCAGTGGTTTGGCGCTTTGCTTACAAAAAAAAGTGTGGTAGGCATACAGGCAGCAGATGTAAGTCGCGTAATCATTTTTATAAAGGAGCATTTCCGGTTGGAGTCAGAAAACCTGATGGGAATTGCTCGTGGGGAACTAACTCCTGCCCTGCTACATGCCGCCGTATTTGAAAATAGCTTTGGTAAAATTGCCCTGGTAGAGGCTTTGATCTCTTACCGTACTATGATAATGCATCCTGAATACAAGGCTTCGTACATTCTCAGCACCGTAGCCGGCGCCCTGGGTGCCTATGATTTACCCGACCTGGCCGCTGCGCTGGCTCCCCGGAAATTGCTGCTGGTAGATCCGACAGACCAAAATGGTGAGGCAGCCGGCGAAGAGCTGCAAAAGGAAGATCTGGCTATTATTCAGCAGGCGTATGCCGCACAAAATGCAGGTGGTAATTTTGTTATTACCAGTCGGCACGGCGCCCCCAACATGGAAGCGGTATTTACAGAATGGTTAAAATAAACCCACATCGGGTAAACCAATTATGGTATAGATATGCATGTAATGAGCAAAAATCAGGCTTACCAGCCAGCATGAGTAAGGTGATCACTTCTCGAACTCACTTTGGGTTTGGGCTTCGCTCAAAATCCCCGTGATGACGAAACACCGGGGAACAGGGTATGTCAATACTAACGACCGAGCGTAGTACACCTCTCAATTGTTCACTGCTAATCCATGTCAAACATAAGGATGTGGTATTATATTGTAAAAAATGTTGAATACTTTGAAAAATTATAAATGTTGAATGCTTAATGTTGAATTTGAATCTCATTCAACATTAAGCATTCATAATTTAACATTTCAAAAACATGAGTAAACCTGATACCTGGATAAAAAAGATAGGACTGGCGCTGAGCCTGATCGGGCCTGGTCTTTTCCTCATCGCCTATAACATTGGCACTGGCAGCATTACCACAATGGCCAAAGCAGGCGCTGAATATGGCATGTCGCTCTTTTGGGCATTGGTGCTCTCCTGCATCTTTACCTATATCCTGATGGTAGCCTACGGACAGGTAACGCTGGTGAGTGGCAATACTGCTTTGTATAACATTAAAACCAGGATTCGTTACGGTAACTTTATCGCCCTGTACATCATGATTGCCCTGATTGTAGGTGAAATACTGGCACTTATGGGCATTATGGGCATTGTGGCCGATTTGCTTCAGGAAGCGGTCCGCCTGCTGGCTCATGGCTTTGAAGTCAGCACTTTACTGATCACTACCGTGTTGGTAATCGGGCTTTTTTTCCTGCTCTGGGAAGGGAGCTATCCGGTATTTGAGAAAATACTCAGTGGTTTTGTTATTCTGATGGGCCTCTGTTTTGTCATCGTCTTTTTTATGGTGAAACCCAATCTCCATGAAATTACCGCGGGATTAATTCCCAGCATTCCTGATCAGCCCGGCGCACTGGGTCTGGTAGCCGCCATGGCAGGCACCACCTGTTCGGCAGCTGTGTTTATTGTACGCAGCATTGTGGTGGCAGAGAAAGGGTGGAACGTACATCATTTGAAAGAAGAGAAGCGGGATGCGTTTGTATCAGCCGCCATGATGCTATTTCTGAGTGCTATCATTATGGCCGTAGCCGCCGGTACCCTGCACCTGATGGGACTTAAACTCACCGATACCATTGAAATGATTCAGTTGTTTGAGCCCATCGGCGGAAAAGCAGCCGCTTTTATCCTGATTCTGGGTATTTCCGGCGCGGCTTTGTCTACCGTATTTCCCATTATCCTCATTGCCCCGTGGCTGATCTGCGATTATACCCAAAAACCCCGGAACCTTCGTTCCCCCCTGTTTCGGATTCTGGGCCTGATTGGTCTGCTCTTTGGTTTCAGTCTGCAGTTTATTGACCAGCGCCCACCCGCCATGATGATATTTTCCCAGGGGTTTCAGGCGCTTATTCTTCCGGCGGTAACACTGCCCATCCTGTATCTGATCAACCAGCAATCGGTGATGGGAACGCATACCGCCAACACCCGAATGAATATCGGCATTGTGTGTGTGTTTATCTTTTCGCTGATCACCAGCTATTTTGCAGTCGCTGATTTGTTTTAGCAGTTTCCTTCCCGAACGGCACCCTTATGCTTTCAGCCATTGGTCAAACCAATTAAAGGCATCGGCCTGCATTTGCACATCGAATTTATGGGGACCGGGATAAAATTTGCCGCTATACTTTTCGCCTGCCCCGGCTTTGGCGAATACTTCCCGCAAAATGGCATCGGCCCGCTTCATTTCCGGCAGGGTAAACAGCCCGTCTTCGTTGTTGCTGAGCGTCATGGTAGGCAGCGGCACCCGCATCCCCAGCACTTCCGGAAAATCCAGATACTTCGGCAGAATGGGAATATAGGTCATCCATGTATGGGTATAGGATTTGTGCAGAAGAAAATCTTTCCAGGTAGACATAAACCCCACACAAACGGCACATTTAATTCTCGAATCAAAACCACCCAGATAGGCAGTCCGCAATCCTCCTCCCGACAGCCCGCCACAACCGATGCGGTTGGCATCCACATCATCCCGGGCACTCAGCACATCGAGAGCCCGCTGGTCTTCCGCCAGGAACACACCCGGCCAGGTTGTGCCCCCACAGAACAAAGATTTCGACATCACATGTTCGTGCAGGCCTGCCCACTCATTATACGCCTGGATGTACTCCGGACTTTCGGCGTTTTCATCTGAAAGGTTTTCGGTGTTCAGCGCACCATAGCGAATTTCAGAAACATCCTGGTACATGACCCGGCGGCTGCCAAAAGTAAAATTATCGGGCACCAGCACCACATAGCCCCGTTTGGCGATTTCGTTGGCCCAGGCTTTTCCCTGGTAGTAATCCTGCTGGTGCCCCGGCATCAACGGATGAGGATTATCGGAGGTACGGGTGATCTTTCGTTTCCCAAAATATTTGTTCCCGCCATGGTCATGCAGGCCCAGGATAGCCGGCAAACGTCCCGTGGCCCCTTCCGGTTTCAGCAATATGGCTTCGGTAGGCCGGCCATACGGCAATTGCCAGCTCAGTTCTTCTATTTCTAACCCATCGTACACATATTTACGATGCACCGTAACCTTCGGCTCTCCTCCGATATCCGGTATGCCTATGTACGCTTTGGCCTTTTCCAAAGCCTGGGTACGCCAATCGGCCACGTTTTTATACTTTGGCTGCCTGAACGACAGGCCTGCCGGTTCCTGTAACAGGGCGGCAGCCCACGGACCGTATTGGCCAATAATGCTGGTTTGCGGAGCGGATAGGTTTGTCATAATACCAATATTTTCAAAAGCCTGTTCAGAAAAAAACGGCAGGGTTCCCGTAACAAGGGGCAAGCCTGCCAGGCCGGAAGCCGTAAGCCGCACAAATTTTCTTCGGGAGGCGGAGGTAGAGTTTTCATCATGATTCATACTTACAATTAACACAAAGTATTATTGATTTTCAACATTATAAATTAAACTTACTAAAGTTTAGTTTGACGCGTAATACCAACCCTTCGGATTATGATTAAAATTTGCAGTATCATCACCTTTGCTTACCTTTTCCTTCCGGTTTTCCTGTTTGGCCAGGGTCAATCGCCACCCCATGCCCGGCAGGAAATAGAAGGTATTTACTATTTGGATGGCGCGCCAATCTCTATTGAGATCGAAAGCGGAAAAATTGTAAGGATCACCAGAAAGGAAAGCTTAAGCGATACCACCCTCGCCCATACCTATATCGCGCCCGGTTTTATCGACCATCAGGTGAACGGGTATTTGTCTTATTCCTTCAGCGATGAACAACTTACCGTAGCGCAGGTGCGGGAAATCACCCAGGCGTTTTGGGAAAAAGGAATTACCACCTACCTGCCCACCCTTACCACCAATAGCTTTGCGGTATTGCTGAAAAATTTTACCACCATGGGCGAAGCCCTGAAAGACCCTGAGATCGCGCGGTCGGTACCGGGACTTCACCTGGAAGGTCCTTATATTTCGCCGGAAGACGGGTACCGGGGCGTACATAACCAAGCCTACATCCGGAAGCCCGATTGGGAGGAATTCAGCCAATGGCAGCAGGCCTCGGGCAGCCACATTATGGAAGTTACGGTAGCCCCCGAGCAGGAAGGTGCTCTTGCTTTTATTGAAAAATGTCAGGAAAATAATATTGTAGTAGCTTTGGGGCATCATCATGGTTCGGCAGCAACAATCAAACAGGCTGTAGATGCCGGGGCAGTGGTGGCTACCCACCTGGGCAACGGATGTGCCAATCTGATCCACCGGCACAACAATCCCTTATGGCCACAGTTAGCCGACGACCGGCTTACCGCCAGCATTATTGTAGACGGATTTCACCTGACGCCGGAAGAAGTACAGGTATTTTATAAGGTAAAAGGGCCGGAACGTACCATTCTGGTATCGGACCTGAGCAGCCTGGCCGGCATGCCGCCCGGCACCTATGAAACCTTCGGGCAAAAAGTGGTAATGACCCCGGAAGGAAAAATTACCATGCCCTCAGAAAATGTGCTGGCTGCCGCTTCCTTTCTGGTAACCAGGGGTATTGAAAATATCATGCTGTTTACCCAGTGTTCGCTGGCCGAAGCCGTTCACATGGCTACCCGCAATCCGGCACGCCTGCTGGGCCTTTCCGATCGGGGCGACATACGACCCGGCAAACGGGCCGACCTGGTATGGTTTACCCTGGAAAACCACAAGCTCCACATACAGCAAACCATGGTAGCTGGCAAAATGGTGTATGCAACCCCGCAGGAATAGCATTAGCAAACACATAAAGCAAATAACCTGATGCGAACAATAACCAAAGTTCTTCTCACCATAGGATGTATACTAACCGGGATTCTTATTTACTATGTGGTAGTGATGATAACAGCGATTGGTTGTACGATAGAAAATAAAAATCCCGCTCACAGTATTCGTGTGTCACAGGACGTGGGCGTCCTTATCATGTCGCGTATCTTTTTCAATCGGATCGCCGAAGCGAATGGAGCATAACGTGGCTTATTGTTAAAATTTATCAATTTTCAATATTCAATGCTCAATTCTATAAACACAGTTTAGTTTATTGTTGAAAATTGAGTATTGACAATATGACGTTATGATTTCATTACATAACCAATACCAGCGGTAACCGCGTCTGTCTATTGGAAAACATACAATGAAACCAGCTATTCCAGAAAACTTATGACACATGATAAGGGCTTGGTTCCGAAGCATATCATTTTAGAAGTGGACCGATAAAAAAATTTATTACAAGGCATATCTGCCTTAGGCCGCGGCTGTGAAAGGGTTGTGAAACATTCCCCTTTCCATGATCAGCGGCAGCGATAAGCCTGGGGAGCCGTGCAATATAATCCATCTAAGAAGACATTGCACTGAGGAACACTGCTTTGTACTTTTGAGCGATAGCTGAAAGAGAAAGTACCGGTACAATATGGTTTATCTAAGGCGACATCGCACCGGGGAGCATTACATAATGCTTCGGCTGGTATAGCCGGACAGTAACGCGCCGATTTTTCAGCCGCATACGCTGAAATTTTCATAAAATAATCCTGTTTTATGCACAATGTATGGGTAGTAGGAAGAAATGGAAAAGAAAAGGCAGTAGGCTGCGCACGCAAAAAATCCTATAAACTTACCTGTATGTTGTTTGCGGGAAAAAGGAAATTATTACATGTATATTTCTTTTTATTTTGCGGCACTCTAATAAGATTATCCTATCTGAAAACAAAGAGGCAGGCCATTGTTGGGGTTAAAATCAGGTATTATCATTTAAAATTAAAGCTTATGTCTGGCAAAAAGATTATTGTGCGACTGGAAAACGCCTGGATGGCCATAGAAGGTGCCCTGAACGACGAAGAAATTATTAAGGCCCTGAAACCCTACGGCTATTCCCGGCAGGAGATACTGAAAGGCAAAGCCCTGTATAACGATGCGGATGCCCTACACAACAACCGCAGTGTAAAATTTAGTAGACAGCGGAAGGCCACCGACCATTTTAACCACGCCCGGTTAGAAGCCCATGCCATTTACATCCGGCATGTACAACTGGCACGCCTGGTGGTACCACCCGACAGAACCCGATACCCCTTATTACACCTGAATGGTAGCCGAAAACGCGCGTTTACCGAGTGGTTGAGTCAGGCACGGGCTTTTTACCAGAATATAAGCCTGATTGCGGAGGAACTGGCCCGGCAGGGAGTAACCCCGGAAGAACTGGAGCAGGCCGCCGCCATGGTAGACGCCGTAACGGCAGCCCGTGTACAGCAGAATGCCCACAAGAGCAGGGTACAGCAATCTAAAGAAGAGCGGGACGCGGCCCTGGAAGCATTGAACGTATGGATGGAAGATTTTACGCGTACAGTCCGCTTCGCCTTTGCCAAAAACCCCCGGCAACTGGAAGCATTGGGTGTGGCAGTAAAATCGTAATTGTTCTCTATTGGCAGCCATGCGGCGGCGCCAGAGGTTCCCTACTCATCGGATTAGCCATGTATGTATTAGTGAACAATACTAATGTAAGGTTTAACTATATTGAGTAACTAAGTAGAAGTCTGAGGGTACACTTGCCTGATAATTTAAAGCATCTGATGCTGCTGCGTTCCAGCCCCCGCATCGTAGCATTTCCCATATTTTGAGCAGAAATGCCATAATTCCATTAGGGGAATAAATCTTACAAAGACGATCACTAACTACTTTTACACACCTGTTTAAGAACCTTTGCAGCGAATTGCGGATTGGTAACGGAAAAAGCATGTATATAAATAGTATTATATTTAATTTTAATATTTATATTAGTTTAATGATATTGGCGTTTAGTATATCAGGTTGCAATGACTGTAGGAACAATGATTGTGGAGGAGATGATACGGTTTTAATCAATGTGATTAGCGATAATGAGATTGACTACACAGATAGCATTAGTTTTTACTATTATGATGAAAACCAACAAAAAATTGAAGCTGATATTGAGCCTAGCAGCTATAGCCTGCAGCAATATTTCGCGCATCTGAATTATAGGTTACCCGGAACAAAGAATAGATATTATTTAGAAGTTGGAAATCAAACCAAAACTGTAGACATTAAAACCAGGTATGACAAAGATCCCTGTTGCGGAGATTATCTGCGATTCGAGGAACTCACTGTAGATGGAAAAACCGCAACGATACCGATAGAAATTGTAATTAATTGAAACAACACGTCACCAAATATTGAGAAAGTGCTATAAAATTAAAATCGTAACATCAATGAAAGCAAAAATAATATGAAAACAATTCATTCCATTATATGGGTTAGTCTGATGCTCATCATGATCTCATGCAAAGAGACTGATTCCGTACAATTATCCCAGGTTTCAGGCAATTGGCAATCTGAGGAAATATATATCAACGGTCAACTTCAGGATGCTAACCTTAGCAACTCCACCCATTTAAATTTACAAGAGGATTTGCAATATATCAGAAACTATACGTCCGGCACATGGAAATTGGAAGCAAATAGCATTGAATTGATACCCAAACAGGAATTGGCGCTTCCTTCAAGACAATATCAGATTGTGGAATACTCAAAAGAGATTTTAGTGCTGGAAGTATCATTGACTGAAAAAGAATATGATTGGAATTTTGACGATATAGGGGCAGATGAAGTGATCAAGGTAAAAGAAATATTTAAAAGAAAATAATGTGCGCTACAGATTTTTCATCGGTAGCGGAATGGAAAATTGTGGAAGTAAATCCAAAGGTTACAATAAATTATACCATTGGTATACTGGCCTGCCAAAAAATAATAAGCAACCGGTGATGCCCTGGCTCGCAGATCAGAGAAAGCAAGGTGCACTCAATGTTAGGCGCCAATGAAAAAATATTGACAATAGAAATGAAGAATCTACGCATAAAAGGTTTGATCATACTCCATTTGGTATTAATCTCAACTTTTTACGCCTGCGAGGATGCGGCGCCAGGTACGGAAGAAGTTTTGCAAAATATGGCAATAAGCCCGAATCCATTTTATGATGCTATTGAAATTAAGATACATGGTAAAGTAAAGGGGGATGTGTATTACCAGATATATACTCATATGGGTAAGGTTGTCGCATCAAATGAGTTTGAAGTTAATTCAAAAAAGATATACACGAAAATTATAGATTTGCAAGAACTGGAAACTGGAATTTACATAATAAGGATCGAGTACAAAGGTGCTGATATTGCACAAAAATTATTTAAACAGGATCACGCCGGAGCGTAACATTATCAGTCAGGCGGGTTAATAGGATGCAGGATCGATTGAAACTATAAGTACTGAAAATCGAACCGGTAGGCAATGAAGTGGACTTTAATACATGTTCTTAGCTTTGCCAATTGGCGATAAGCAAACCCTGTTTTATTGAAGTAGAAAACGAAAATATTAACACAAAATAAAATTAATTATGAAAAACGCTATTCTTTTCATCTTGTTCCAGGTAATGATTACGACCGGCATGTATGCCCAGGACGCTGCCACCCATAACAAACAAAAGCAGGACATTGAGTCATTAATTGATCAATACGCTCAGGCCAGAGAAACGAAAGATACGGTATTACTTAAAAGTATATTAACCACAGACGTAGATCAGCTGGTTTCTTCCGGAGAGTGGCGAAGCGGGATACAGAGTTCCTTACAGGGGATGTTGCGCAGTTCCAGCAGCAATCCGGGCGGCAGAACCTTAACGGTTGATAAAATACGCTTTTTAAATCCGGAGACAGCCATTGTAGATGCCCGGTACGAAATACAAAACACGGATGGCACCATCAGAAAAATGTGGAGTACTTTTATCGTAGTGTACGAAGCAGATACCTGGAAAATTACCGCTATTCGAAATATGCTGCCTGCCGGCAATGCTTAATTCGCGGTCAGGAGGATAATACAGTATAGTATCAGGCATTAACTAATACCAATATGCAGGTACATGTATTTGAAGTAAAATTCAGTTTGAATGGGAAAGAAGACGCGCTTTACCCTGTTGTGTTGCGCAACAACCATGAAATGATTTTGGTAGATTGCGGATATGCCGGATTCATGCCCATGATTGAAGAAGCTGCCGCGGTACAGGAACTTTCTCTCCGGCAACTTACGGGCATTATTGTCACCCACCACGATATTGACCATATCGGCGGACTTTACGAGATGAAAGCTCATATCCCTGAGAAATTAAACAGACTACTCAACAGATACGCAAGCACATAAAAGAAAAACACCATGGAACCGAGTACTGAAACCTTCCAAATAAAACGTTTAGGTGAGCAAGATGTACAGCTTATTCAAAAGCTTATCCTAGTATTTAAGGAAGTATTTGAAGTGGAAAAGACCGCCGGTGTTAACACTTCTTATTTAATGGCCTTGCTTAAAAAACCGGATTTCATTGTATATGCCGTGCTTATGGAAAACAAAGTGGTAGGCGGATTAACAGCCTATGAATTACCCATGTACCACACTGAACAATCGGAACTGTTCATTTACGACATTGCCATCAAAGCTGAATACCAGAGAAAGGGATGGGGTAAGAAACTACTTTCCACACTCAATGAATATGGTAGGGAAAGGGGAATAAAAGCAGTTTTTGTAGATGCCAGCCAGGAAGATACCCATGCGGTAGAGTTCTATCATGCTTCCGGAGGAAAACCAGAAAAGGTAGTGCAATTCACTTTCGCCCTGAATAACTGAGGCAAACGCGCCTTACCGGCAAGAACATTATTGTAAATCGCATCAATATAAATGAGGTAATTACAAATGCCCTGCATCAATTTCCTTTTATCGACATTTTGAAATTAGACATAGAAGGCGTAGAAATCCAGACTACCGAAGCCATAGACCCTGTGTGGGCACAGAATATCTCAACCATCTATTCTTATCATATCTCATAAGTTTTCTGGAATAGCTGTTTTATCGCATGTTTTCCAATAGACAGACGCGATTACCGCTGGTATTGGTTGTGTAATAGAAATCATAACTTCATATGTAACACTCAATGTTCAATGCTCAACGCTCAATTACACCGCGAACCGTGATTATGGAATTGAGCCTTGAATGTTGAACATTGAGCCTTGAATTTTAAGTCGCGTTAGGCTCCATTCGCTTCGGCGATCCGATTGAGAAAGATACCCGACATGATAAGCCATCTATCTGGAGTCAAGACCTAAAAAAGAACTGCATGCTAAAATGTTCCATAACCGGCAATACGGATCGGTATGACAACTAACAAAGAAGGAAATTTTACAGGAAGCATAACCCTGTTTCGCTATCACTATATCTTATTTCTTCCCATTTTGTTTGAATAATATGGGGCAGGTGTTTATTATTGTACCATACCCTAAATACCAACCTATGCAAGCTAACAGGCGCGATTTTCTCAGACATTCATTGGCTACCGCCGCAGGAGCTGCCACGGCCACTCTACCTAGCGACATTTTTGGAAATTCTTTTCACGCGACTACCCGCCCCATTGAAGTAAAGGTAGCCCCCGCGAAACCTAACCGGCCCAAAGCATCTATTCGTTTTGCTGTAATAGGCCTTAACCATGGCCACATTTACGGGCAGGTAGAAGCGCTGATTAACGGTGGTGGTGAACTAGTTGCGGTATATGCCAAAGAGCCTGATCTGCTGCAGGACTTCAGTAAACGCTATCCTAAAGCAAAAGTAGCCAAAACTGAAGACGAAATCCTGGAGGACAACTCCATACAACTGGTGGCCAGTGCGGCCATCCCCGTAGACCGTGCCCCACTGGGCATTCGGGTAATGCGACATGGTAAAGATTTTATGTCGGACAAACCCGGCATCATTACACTGGAGCAGTTGGCAGCAGTAAAACGAGTTCAGAAAGAGACAAAACGCATTTATTCTATCATGTATAGCGAGCGTTTGGGGAACCCGGCTTCTGTAAAAGCAGGTGAACTCGTACAGGCGGGTGCCATTGGCAGGGTAATCCAGACTATCGGGTTGGGCCCCCATCGGATGCGGCCCGAAACACGGCCTGACTGGTTTTTCGATCCTGCCAAAGCCGGCGGCATCCTGAGCGACATCGGCTCGCACCAAAGTGATCAGTTCCTCTTTTTTACCGGCTCCACCCAGGCCGAGGTTACCTCCTCACAGATAGGTAACTTTAACAATCCGCAGTATCCGCAATTCGCGGATTTTGGTGATATGAATGTGCGTAGTCCGAAAGGTACCGGCTATATCCGCATCGACTGGTTTACGCCTGATGGCCTCGATACCTGGGGCGATGGCCGACTGACCATTCTGGGTACCGAAGGATATATTGAAAGCAGAAAATACATTGACATCGCTGGCCGGGAAGGAGGCAACCATTTGTTTCTGGTAGACCAGAAAGAAACAAAGTATTACAACTGCAGCAACGTACCGATGCCCTATGGCGAACAACTGGTGAGTGATGTGGTAAACCGGACAGAAACAGCCATGTCGCAGGAGCATTGCTTTCTGGCTACGGAACTGGCCCTCAAGGCGCAGGAACTGGCTTATCAGCTTAACACCTGAAAATTTTTCGGAAACCAAAAAGCAGTTTTTTCTTGTACAATGAACTACCTGAAGTATGGAATAAAAGATGAACCAAATCCTTTATGGTGTTTGATATGCGGTGGCAGGCGATATTTTCCTGAATAATCGTTCTATTTTATTTTTTGGTTTTATTCACTTTTCTCAAACCTGCCTGATTTTCTGTTAATCAGGATGCGGAAAAACACTTCTTTGTTTTCTTTATGCATAATAGAAATATTTTTAGCCTTCATACTCCATAGAAAATGACTGTAGGTACTGGTTTGAATGGGATTCAGACGGTTTTTCATGATCCGCAGCGCTTCTTCAGCCTCATCACCGTTCAGTTGCTGATACGTACCGTTAATAATTACACTACGCCAGTTAGCCAGATTATCAATCTGATCTACCTCAAAACACACCTCAGGGTTTTGGCGCATGATTTCTACTTTTAAACCCTCGGGGGTATGTGCATACAAAAAAGGTTTCTGATACACATATGCCAGCGGCACCAGGTAGGGCTTTCCCCGCGCGCAACAGGCCAGTCGGCCCAGCACATTGCTATGTAATACTGTATCAATTTGCCCATCAGTAAGTTGACCAATCATTTTTTAAATTTGTTTGTAATAATTTACACCTACGAATTACTTCTGTTTTTAAAGTGTAATATCAAATTTATAATGGATAAGGTAGGCAGCCTTCTTCCCGTTTTCAATGACGTATATTATACTCCAAAATGATTTAAGTCATTGAAGGGGAGTATTGAAACATAGAACTTTACTGATATAAACAACAAAACCATGAGCACCCGGAAAATATTAATACTTTCAGATTTCAGTGAAGTTTCTACCCATCTGTTAACCTATGGATTGCAGTTAGCCCAGTACCTGAAGGCACAAGTCTGGATTCAGTATGTTTATTATATCCCTCCCAGTGTTGCGGGCGAAGTTTTTATTCCGGCTAATGCGCTGGATAGTTATGAAAAAGACATTAGTGATGCCTTTCAGCAACTGAAAGGTACTTTACCGGAACTGAAGGAGAAAGAAGTACACTTTGTAGTAAGCCAGGGAGATTTAATTCCGGTTATGAATAAGCTGATCGACAATAAAAATATTGATCTGGTAATTATAGGAAATCAGGTAGGTGGGTTTTTAACCAATATCCTGGGCAGTAATGCCATAAAAGTAATTCAGCAGGCCCATTGCCCGGTGCTATCGGTTCCGGATGGTATTACCTTTAAACCCTTTCAGCGGATGGTATGGGCAACTGATTTGAAAGAAACTGATAAAACCATGCTGAATCGGTTGTTAGATTTTGCCAGCGCGTTTCTGGCACATATAGATGCCGTACACGTAAGCGATAAGCCTGTTGATGCTTCCCAATTGGCACAGTCCATGGATTTAGCTTTAAAAAACATAAGCCATTTATTTTACCATATTCATGCGACTGATGTGGAAAAAGGGCTTGAACAACACATAGAAACACACAAAAATGATTTGGTGGTGATGATGCCACGAGCGCATTCATTTTTCGACAGGATTTTTCAGAAGAGTGTTAGCCGAAGAGTAGCTTACCAAACTAAAATACCTTTATTAACAATACACGAATAATTTCAGGATTAGCCTGATGCTCAAAATTTCAAGCATTTGAAGAATTTACAAATGGAAGTGTTAGTAATGGGATATGGGTATGCAGGGCCAGTTGCCGGGTTATACTTTTCCTAAGCAGTTTGTCTAACAAAACATGTTTTTTAGGCATTACCACCAACATATCTATGGGATAATTACTAACATAATGTTCAATTCCTTTTTCAATATCCAGCTCTTCTATAAAAAAATAAGAATGTGGAACATCCTGCAACATGGAGTCAAATGCCAAAGCTTCTTCACCTTGTTGTACACCGATGGTAGCCGGATGTGGATTTACATGTAAAATATGCGCATAAGTTTTGAAGGTATGGGCCAGTGTTTTGAGAAAGGTTAAAGAAGGATGGCTTTCTGTGGGCTGAAAATCCACGGCTAAGGCCAAATTCCTTAGCTGAAATTTCTGAAAAGTTTCAGGAATAGCCAGCACCGGGCAGGCCGCCCGTTGGATTACGGCATAGGTGTTACTGCCCAAAAGTTCATCGTAAGGTGTTTGAGCACCATGCGTTCCCATTACCACCAGATCAATGTGGTGGTGGGCAATAGCTTCTGTAATACCATCTATTGCCAGGGCCATACTGATTATAAAATAATGAGAAATCTGATCTAATTTGGGTATGGTACCTGACAGCCGCTTCATTTTACACTTGATCCTTATTTTTTCCTGATCCACCACCCGCTCATCTATGTAATACGTATCCTGTTTCCCCATCGGAGGATGGTAGGCATGAAATAATACAAGTTCTGAGCCTGTAACCTGACCTAATTCAATAGCATAAGCAAGTGCTTTTAAGGCACAGTCTGAAAAATCTATAGGGACTAAAATTTTCATTGGTTTATGTTTTTGGTTTTGTGCACCCAGGCATCAAGAAAAAGAAATAGCAGTTACAATACAATGATATAAATCATGGTTAGGATTGATTTGAAGCATTTACTTTATTATCAAATTCCGCTACTTTAAGGCAGACAAATAGTAGTTACCAGTTAGGCAATACCAAATGGATGCTTTTTCAGAAGAATTAATCAGCATTTACTTATCAGGTACCTTTACCAGGCGCCGTATCAAAAAATACCTTCCCCGATTGATCACCTTTCACAACGAGGAGGTAATTTTTAAAGAAGGGCATAGAGCCAAAGCGGTACACTTACTTTGTAAAGGTAAAGTGGTAGTTATGAAGCAATCTGTCCATAATGTATTTATCACTATTGAAACGGTTCAGCCTGGTGAAATACTGGGTTTACCTGCCGTAATCAGCAATCAACTCAATACCACATCCGCTGTCGCGCTTGGTAAAGTACATACCTTTGAAATACCGAAAGATGATTTGATCTCATTTTTACAAAATTATCCGAACCACCAATTTACCATAGCCAATCTGTTGAGCAAAAAAGTTTTGTATTACGAAAATTTGATGTACAGATACGCTTAATTTTTCATAACTTCCTGTAAGGAATAGCGCATTGATTCATGGAAGAACTGTTTTCCCATAATAGATTCTTAAAAACCCTTTTTCAGTCGTCCGCAAAAGGGATACTGGTAGTTGACGCCCAAGGAAAAATTGTAAGGGCCCACCCCAGTTGCTTACAGATGTTTGGTTATACAAGCACAGAACTATAATGATGGGCAAATACTGGTTCCGGTATTTTGTTCCTGATGAGGAAAAAGGGTTTGTAAATCTCATTCCGGTCTACGCAATTCTCTTAGTTATATAAGTAGTTTTCGTATTTCGGTTAATATGCTTTTCCGGAATATATTGCAGCTCTTGAAAGGTTATTTTATTAAACTTAAACACCATCATGCCATGGAAACCAACCGCCATCTCAATGTTGAATATAGAAGCCCCTCTTTATCGGGAAAGCAAAATTTTTCTCTGGAACTGGAACAACTCAAAAACGGCTATGAAAAAATCTTTTGTAAAAAAGGAGAAATATTATTCAAAGAAGGTAATTCTCCGTGGGGACTGTATTTCATAGAAACGGGGAAAGTTAAATTATACAAATATGGCAGAGATGGCAAAGAACAAATCATTAAAATTGCCCATGCCGGTGAGTTTATAGGTTATACAGCATTACTCAATGATATAAAATACAATGTGTCAGCCGCTGTGCTGGAAGCCACTACCCTTGCTTATATCCGCAAACAGGATTTTCTGGAATATTTTCGTGAAAGCAACTCAATTATCCGCCACTTTACCCAATTGTTATGTCAGGATTTAACAGAAGCCGAGCAAAGGATCACTGCCATGGCTTACCGCCCGGTACGAGGCCGGTTGGCAGAAGCCCTGCTATCGCTGGATAAAATTTATAAACAGCAGGACAAAAACAAAGAAAGCTTGATTAGCCTGAGCCGGCAGGATTTAGCCAGCCTGTTGGGAACCGCCAAAGAAACGGTGATCAGGTTATTGTCTGAATTCAAATCAGAGCAACTGATTACCACCGATGGTCAGATTATTTCTGTGCTCAATCCAAAGGGATTAAAGAAAATATGCCACTTGTACGATTAAGCTGTGTATAATTATGAAGCATTTGGAAATAAGATTTTGAATTATTTAGGATATTAATCGGAAATACTTTACCTGAAAGAACAATCATAAAAAATCACCTGTCTAACCAAGTTAAATCATGGCTTTTCCACAAAAAAAAAGGTAAATTGGATATATATTCAATAATCAGCCCTTATGAAAACAGACAACATCTATCTTCAGTTAGCCCTAGACCAGTTGGCAAGCATTTATCAGTCAGAAAATTTAATGGCAGATTACCTGCAAGTGCTAAAAGATAAAGCCATATCCGATGAATTGAAGCGGCAAATACACTGGCAAATACATTTGTTACAGGAAAGGAAAGAAGAATTCATGATTTTACTGGCTGGTTTTGGCTGTGATTTAAAGGGAAAAAGTTGCGAGGGGATCAGAGGCATTATTAGCAACGGGCTTCAGTTTCTTGATACTTATAAGGGCAACGATCCTGAAAATGTAGTATTGGTACATTCTCTTTGGTTAATTCACCACTATATTAGTGGTACTTATAAATCTATTGCCTATCATTTACGCCTAGCCGGATTCTCACCCGAGGTAAATTTTATGAATAAATGCATTCATGAAGAGAAAAAAATACTTCAGGATCTTCATCACCTCAATGTGGCTAATTTCCAGCTTGTTGAGGTATAAAAATCATTTTTTAAGCAGTCTTCTGGTAACCAGCATATCATTACCTACACGCACTTTAAGCAAGTAGGCACCAGCTGCCACAGTAGGCATTGTTAATACTAGATGCTGTTTGCCCACAGTGGCATAACCTGCCTGTGCGGTAAGTACGGCTTTTCCCGCAAGATCGATACATTCCACAGAAATTGCTCCGGGTCGTTTTGCTGTAAACTCTATATGTATGGTTTCTTCCATTGGATTGGGAAACAATATTAGCTGGGTTTCGGCTACTTCGCCCTCATCAGTACCTGTTATTATCTCACCGATGTGGGCATCCAGCCATTCCGTTCTGCCGGTTACCCAGTTTTTCAGCCAATCTACTTCTTCCTGAAAGGTTTGTCCTACATAATAGTTAGGCCACACATACGTACCCAGCACCGGCCATTTCTGAAAATTACGTTGTTGCGCCTCTGTATTCAGCAAAACCGCAATGGAATCTATATGGGTAAGCACTGTTTCGGTTTTGAATTGATTTTGACGCAGGCTGGCCCAGCGGGTACTCACTTTTTCTTTAAATACCGGATCTTCAAAAAGGCGATACCACCAGAAAGGTATCAGCCAGGTATCAGCAGGGCAGATGGTATTGAAATTGAATGCAAACCCATTAGTGGTACCCTGCGTGCAGTAATCTACGTTGCCAAAAGCAAGATTAAAATCCCAGATGGGGCCTATGGCCAGTTTACCGCCATCGGAATCTTTCTGCTTGTACATAAAGGTGCTGAGGCGGTAGGCATCCGGGTTTTTAGCGATTTCATTGGCAATAAAAAAATCTACAAACGCATCTACATCAATATACTTGGCATAACCGTTTACCGGATCAGCAAAATCGTCACCATAAAGCACATTTTCAAAAGACGCGAGAAATTCCTGTATATAGGTTTTCTGCTCTGCTACAATGTTATCAGATTTCGGGTATTCATACTGAAAATAAATAGTCTGATCGCCCTCACGGTTGGGGGGTGTATATGCTGAAAACCAGCCGTCTCCGCCGCCGCCTTCAAACTTATCAATTTTCACAATATAACCACCCGTCAGGTCATCGCCACTAATCTCGTCTTCACTCAGTTTATTGATATCTACCCGGTCTTTACCACGTTTGATCTTTTCAATCAGCACAAACACACCCATATATTCGCCATTCAATACCACTTCACAATATTTGGTACGGGGAGCATAATGCCCCAGGTCGCGCCCTAACTGATACGCCAGCACATTGCGCATCAGACTTTTGTCGCTGTAGGGCGCATACAATACCCAGTCTGATTCCTCAGGCATACCCAGCAATGCGGCATCCATATCCTCACCGGTTTCATCACGTATCTCAATGCCGTATTGTTTTTTAGGAAACATTTGGGAAGAAGAACCTCTGATTTCAATGCCTATTTTACCATTGAAATTATTCATAGAATCGGTGAGGTTATTCCGCTTACCCATACCATTGTCGATAATACCCATATCCGCATCAATTTTTGGTTCATTCACAATGGTTGCTCCGTGGGTATCAATAATGACAATAGGCAAATTAGAAGAGGTGAAAGCTGTTTGGGCAATACACAATGCCGGGAGCATAATCCAAAATAAGGAAATGGCTGAACGGTAAAATTTCTTCATGGTAGTAGGTCAAACAATAAATTTATGGAATAACGCGCGCATTGAAAAGAATCAAACAACGCTGGCTATTTCGATGAGTTTGTTCACGGTTTTCCAGTTTCTGGTGGTAGCCGGGGTTTTCAGCTTTTTCTCGAAAAAAGTATTGCTAAGCTTTGTGTTTCCATACCCATTGGGGCAGAACAAATAAACCACATCCCCGGCGATAATAAACTCATCAGGTGGGTAATTAATACCAGCCAGTTTATCCACCGAATCTTTTTCGGGTTTTTCTGCCAGAAAGGTAACATGCAAATAACTGACCTCCTCATTCCTTTCATTGACGAAAGCATTGTTTTCAGCTACTTTTTTAAATTCGTCCAACTTCCTTACGATTACCGGAACGTCAAACCCAAATCCTTTTAAAATTTTATCTTCTATTTGTTGGGCCAGTATCCGCTGGTCTGATTTTTTATGGCTAAAAACCAGGTTCCCACTTTGGATGTAAGTTTGGATATGAGTGAAGCCCAGTTCCGACAGGCTGATTTTTAAGTCAGCCATTTTGATCATTTTATGACCACTGACATTAATTCCTCTGAGAATAGCGATATAAGTTTCCATTAATAAATGTAGGTTAAAAATTACCAACCAGGAAAAAACCATTTTCAGATGCTGAAACAGGAAGTTATTCTGAAAGCTTACTACTTTCTTCTACATCGCCCCACGATAGAATTTTAGTATACTTGTAGGTTTCTTCACTAAATTCTTCCATGGTTTTGGCATCAATCATTAATTCATAAAAAGGTGTTTGACTTTCGATGTACCTTCCGATGCGGCAGTGGGCCTGGCTTAAAACCAGAAGTTTGTTGATAATAATATCGGGCTCAAAATCCAGATGAAAGAGAAAATCAAACTTGGTATCTAAAAAATCTATAATATCACTGTGTGTGAATTTCCCCCAGAATGAAATATTTCGCTTGGTAAACGTATTAAAGCCGAAAATTTTTGTTTTCTCTTTGCGGGTATCATAACAAAGGATTTGCACCTTTTTGTCGTCGGCCTGTAACCGTTCTATAAATGCCCTGATTTCCTGCTGTTTTTCATAATTATTCAAATTGGCCAATATCCCAATTTCATGGGCTTCGTTATAGTTCACCACATTGGAACGCTTTGTTTTGTCCTCTTTAATCAGAGAAGGCATCCTGAATTCTATAATTTTCTTCGTTATTATAAACATGTAATTAATGTTTTATTCTGAAGCGAGCATTTCTTTAAATTCATTTTCAGAAATTATTTTAATTCCCAGATCCTGCGCTTTTTTCAGTTTGGAAGGTCCCATATTTTCTCCGGCTACCAGGTAATCCAGATTACCCGAAACCGCTGACAAAACTTTTCCTCCCTGTTCTTTTATGGTTTCTTTCAGTTCATCCCGTTCAAACGACTCAAAAACGCCCGACACTACAAAGGTTTTGCCTGCCAGCAAACTATGGATTGGTACAGTGTTATTTTTTTCCTGAACAGCAAACCGCAAACCGGCTTGTTTCAAAGCGCCTATCATCTCCTGAAAATCCTGATCCTGAAAAGTAGTCACCACACTTTCAGCAATTCTTTCACCCACATCAGGCACCGCTACCAACTCCTCAAAAGAAGCTTTTGCCAAGTTATCAATATTTTTAAAATATTGCGCAAGTTTTTCTGCTACAGTTTTGCCCACATAGCGTATGCCCAGGGCAAATAACACATTTTCGAAAGATATTTTCCTGGAAGCTTCAATTCCTTCCAGCAAATTCCGTGTCGACAGGTCCTTGAATCCTTCTAACTGATGAATATCCTCATAGGTAAGCCGGTACAGATCGGCCGGGGTACGCACCAGATTTTGTTCGTATAATAAACTAATGGTTTCTTTTCCCAGGCTGTTGATATCCATGGCCTGCCGTTGTATGAAATGCTCGATGCGCCCTTTGATTTGCGGTGGGCATCCTTTGGCATTGGGGCAAAAGTGCTGGGCTTCTCCTTCTTTTCTTACCAGCAGGGTGCCGCATTCCGGGCAATGCTCGATAAATTCAACAGGGGGGCAGTCAGGCGTTCTTTTGGTAACATCCACGCCCGTTACTTTCGGAATAATTTCACCGCCTTTTTCTACAAATACGGTATCGCCCAGGTGCAAATCCAGGCGTTTGATCTCATTGGCATTGTGCAATGAAGCTCTTTTAACGGTGGTACCAGCCAGCAAAACCGGCATCAGGTGTGCGACAGGGGTTACCGCGCCCGTACGGCCTACCTGGTAGCCTACCTCTTTTAAAATGGTAGCCGCGCTCTGCGCTTTATATTTGTAGGCAATGGCCCAGCGGGGACTTTTGGCTGTAAAGCCCAGTGCTTTCTGCTGTTGCAAGCTATTTACTTTAATCACAATACCATCGGTATCGAGGGGTAATTCGAGACGCTTTTTTTCCCAGTAATCAATATATTCAAAAACCGCTTCAATGGTAGCGCATTTTTGATAGGTGAGAGAAACGTTAAATTTCCACGATTCCAGCAAATGGATGCCCGCTTCATGGGTTTCTACCAATGTGTCTTCCAGGGTAAGGCCATACAGATAACAATCCAGTTTGCGTTGGGCTACGATGGAAGAATCCTGCATTTTGAGGGTACCGGAAGCCGCGTTACGCGGATTGGCCAGCAAAGGCTCGCCTGCTTCTTCCCGAAGGTCATTAATTTTTCTGAAAACTTTTAAAGGTAGAAATGCCTCCCCCCGTACTTCGAACACTTCAGGAAAAGTATCGCCTTTGATGCGAAGCGGAATGGTACGGATGGTGCGGGCATTGTGCGTAATATCGTCGCCCCGCACGCCATCGCCGCGGGTAGCTGCCTGTTTCAGTAGTCCGTTTTCGTAGGTCAAGCTAATGGCGACACCATCGAATTTCAGCTCACAGAAATAGGCATAAGGTTCGTTGTCAAGGCCTTTGGCTACCCGTTTGTCAAATTCTTGAAGTTCTTCGCGGGAGTAGGTGTTGCTCAGAGAAAGCATAGGATACCGGTGATAAACCGTATCGAATGCTTTGGTAACCGTACCACCTACCCGTTGTGTAGGAGAATCTGCCGCCCTTAGTTCGGGGAAGTCCTTTTCCAGGCGCATCAGCTGTTCCAGCAGCATATCAAAATCATAATCCGATATTTCAGATATACTTTCCTGATAATACTTTTCGTTGTAGTAATTGATCTTGCCTGTTAGTTCAGCTATTTGTTTTTTTGCCTCTTCTGCCGTCATGGGGGATTTTTAACTATACAAATCTAGCTTTTTTATATAAAATTTAAAATATTCACACCATTCATGCAAGACCAAAAAATCAATATTCTTATTATTGGGGCTCATCCCGACGATGCCGATGTAAAAGCTGGGGGCACAGCAGCCTTATGGGCAAAAGCGGGGTACCCGGTAAAATTTGTTTCTGTTACCAATGGTGATGCCGGGCATCATATCGAAACCCGGGAAAACCTCACCCAACGCAGAAAGGCCGAATCGGAAGAAGCCGCCCGTAGATTAGGCATCGCGGCCTACCAATTGCTCGATTATCATGACACGGAACTATTGCCTACGCTTTCCGCCCGCCATCAGATCATCCGGCTCATTCGGGAATGGAAAGCAGACCTGGTGATTACCCATCGGCCTAACGATTACCACCCCGACCATCGCTATACCAGCATGCTGGTGCAGGATGCTGCCTACCTGGTAAGCGTGCCGCACGTTTGCCCGGATACACCCGTACTCGAAAAAAATCCGGTATTTTTATATCTTGAAGATACCTTTAAAAAACCTAATCCATTTCAGCCGGATATTGCTATTGGCATCGATGAAACCGTTGAACAGAAAATTATGGCACTGGATGCGCATGTTTCCCAGTTTTATGAATGGCTCCCTTGGATTGAAGAAAGGGGCAAAGCCCCAAGCGATGAGAAAGCTCGCATTACTTACCTGAAAAGCCGCTGGATCAGAAAAATGTCAAATGCAACCCGACAATCGTTGAAAAAATGGTATGGAGAAACGCAGGGTACTGCCATTCAGGATGCCGAATCGTTTGAAATTTGTGAATATGGCGCACAACCTACTATGGCGGAAATAAAAAAGTTGTTTCCAATGCTACCTTAAACGCTATAAAATTTTTAAATTTGATATTAATTTAAAAATTACTTATCAAAAAAATAATCGATGGCACTCTTTAATTTAATTACCTTTATTATTTCACTGGTTTTATTTACGAACACAGTTGAAATTAATCCGTCTGTTTCTTCTGTAGAAAAAGAAAAACCTTTGTTTAACGGAAAAAATTTAAAAGGATGGAAAATTTACGGTACTGAAAAATGGTATGTGGAAAACGGGGAACTGGTTTGCGAAAGCGGACCCGACAAAGGATACGGATACCTGGCTACAGAAAAACCTTACAAAAATTTTGAACTTACCCTGGACTTTAAGCAGGAAGCCAATGGCAACAGTGGCGTATTTTTCAGATCTTCCATAGAAGGTACCAAAATCAGCGGATGGCAGGTGGAAGTAGCACCCAAAGGCAACGATACCGGTGGTATTTATGAGTCGTATGGCCGGGGCTGGTTAGAGCAAATTCCTGAAGAAAAAGAAAACATTTTAAAAGAAGGCGAATGGAATACTTTGAAAATCAGAGTGGTGGGCGATGCGGTTACTACCTACCTGAATGGTAAAGAAATGGTGAACCTGAAAGATGAAAAAATTGGTGAGGCCAATGGCTCCATTGCCCTCCAGATCCACGATGGCGGTGGCATCAAAGTACGGTGGAAAAATATTATGGTACAGGAAATCGAAGCGTAAGATCAGTCAGTCAAAACCATAAATTTATCTCTAATCACCAACATTTTTCAAATATTACTGAAGGCAGGTTATTCAAAAGCGAATTAACAAATAGCTCTTATATCTAACTATTCATTAACATTTATATAAGAATCTTAATATTTTTTTTGAAAATCGCGAGATGTTAATACGCTTTTGTTTAATTTTGAATTTCATTTTCAGAAGAGAATGTAATACAACAAAGGATATAACTTATTCTATTGCATAGAACCTATTTGTAAGAATTACATAAAATAAAATTCATTTGCCAGGTAATAATACTATAAATTAGATTTTTTTTGGTCTTTGGTGTATATCCATAAATCTTTAATAGTACTTTCAGGTATCATGATAACATCTACTTTTGAAGCCAAAAGTATCTGAGCAATTAAGTTTCGTTCAATATTTAAACCTCTTTTCTCTGGCATAGTATTTATTGTTTATGCCATAAAAATTTCAAGACTAAAATGAGAAATCTCCTTTTTTTACTTTTAATAACCGTAAGTGCTTCCTGTGTTAATTACCAGAAATTAATTTATATGAAAGAACCTACCACCACAGGTTCGCATGGTACTTATCAAACCCAGGATTACCGCATCCGTCCTTACGATATTTTATCTGTTCAGGTAAATAGTTTAGAACAAAATACTTCTCCCTATATTAATGAGGAATTTAATCAGGGCGGCGGCGGTGGCCGCATGTCAGGGCAAATGAATAACGCCGTATTTTATGTAAATGGTTATGTGGTAAACAAAGATGGGATGATCCAATTACCACTTATTGGTGAGATTAAGGTGGGGGGAATGACTACCCAGCAAATCAAAAAACTTGTTGATGAGCGGCTGGCGGAATACCTGAAGTTTACTTCCGTTTCTGTAAAACTGGTAAATTTCAGAGTTACCGTGCTGGGGGAAGTAAAAACCCCGGGAGTTCAGTATATTTATGAAGAAAAATTCACTTTGTTTCAAGCCCTTTCGCAAGCCAGCGACCTGACTGAGTTTGGTAACAGAAACAGAGTTAAACTGATTAGGGAGTTTGAAGGCGGAACCAAAACCGTATACCTAAATTTAGAAGACCCAGATATTTTAACTTCTGAATACTATTTTTTGATGCCAAACGATATTATATATATTGAGCCTATACAAGCTAAAGCGTTTGCTGTAAACAGCAGGGCACTTACCCTGTCTATATCGGCTATATCGGTGATTCTGGTCATTATCAATATCATTTTAACAAGGTAGTAAGGTGGAAACAAGACAAAAGACATTTCAAACTGAAGATGCTCTGGATATTAAGGAGCTGTTAAATAAGCTTGCCCGTAACTGGAAATATTATGCTGTATTTATTATTTTATTTTCCAGCATCGCTTTTTTATATCTCAAATTCGCGAAACCGGTATATTTGGTAAAAGCCTCTATTCTGGTTAAAGATGAAAACAATTCAGGTCCATCTGCCGAGGAACTTCTCAGTAAACTGGATTTAGGCTCAGGAGAAAGCAGTATCCAGAACGAAATTGAAATCATTCGATCGCACAATTTAATTTACAGAACCATCAAGTCATTGAACTTTGATGTTTCTTATTTCAATCAGGATTTTTTAAGATCACACCAAAAATACAAAAACTCGCCTTTAGAGGTACAGCTCGACACTTTCCGGTACCAGTTAACCGGAGTAAAAATGTATGTGGCACCTGTATCGGATAGCCAGTACAAATTAAATGCTGAGGAACTGGGAGTTGAGCTTACCTGCGAATTTGGTAAACTCTGTGAGTCGGAATATTTTAGTTTTAAAGTAAATAAGAATCCAAAATACATCAGCGATTTTGACTGGGAAAATGACAAGTTTTATTTTACCATCAATGACATGGATCTGCTTACTGAATATTACCAGAGCCAGTTGTCGGTATTTCCTACCGATAAGGAATCCTCTGTAATTGAGTTAAGTATTTCCGGAAATCTAAGACTCAAAAACCTGGATTTTTTGCGGCGATTGTGCGACGTATACATTCATGCCGATCTGGACTCTAAAAACCACATTGCCACCCGCACCATCGAGTTCATTAACAACCAGTTGGTGGATGTGTCAGACTCATTACAGGGTGCTGAAAGCCAGTTAGAAAATTTCAGATCGCAGCAGAACATTATGGATATGAGTTTTGCCGCTACTTCCTCTTCGGAAAGGCTGAATCAGTTAGCCAATGACAAAGCTGATATGACAGTAAAAGGTCAATATTATACCAGTTTACTTCAATATCTGAGAGACAGCAACGGTATTAACGCTATTGTAGCGCCTTCTACATCGGGCATTAACGATCCGTTACTGAATGATTTGATTCTGGATTTAAAAAGATTAAATCAGGAAAGGCTTGCCTTGCAGTATACCAAAAACGCGAGAAGCCCTGAACTGAATTTAAAGAATCTGGAAATAGAAGCTGCCCGGGAAGCCCTGATCGAGAATGTTCAGAACATGATTAAAGCCAATAACATTGGCCTGAAAAATATAAATCAGCGTATTGCAGATAACCAACGCATTATCAATAGCTTACCAGCTAACGAAAGAAACTTAACACAAATTCAGCGCAAGTTCAACCTGAGCGATAACCTTTACAATTATTTATTAGAAAAGCGGGCTGAAGCGGGCATTGCCAGGGCATCTAATACCTCTGACAATAAAATTCTTGACCGCGCCAGATCCAACACAGAGCCTGTGGCTCCTAACAAAACTATCGTTTATCTGGTAACCCTGGTATTATCATTACTGATACCTACCGGACTTATTCTGATGCAGGATTATCTGAATGACAAAATCGAAAGTGTAGAACAAGTTGAAAAACTGAGCCGGATTCCTATCATCGGTAAAGTAGCTCATCAGGGTAGCAAGGTAACCTCAATTGTAAATTCACCTAAGTCGCTACTGGCTGAATCGTTACGGCAAATCCGGGTTAACCTGCATTTTGTGAATGCTGAAGTTGATAACAAAGTAATTGCCATAACTTCTACCATCACTGGTGAAGGGAAAACCTTCTGCGCGTATAACCTGGCCGTTATGATGGCTATGGCGGGCAAGAAAACAATATTGATCGGCGGTGACTTACGAAAACCCAAAATATCTGAATATATTGATAACCTGAGTAATATAGGTTTGGTAAATTATTTGGTTCGTCAGGTTTCGCTAAATGAAATTATTCAGCGAACTAAAGTCGAGAATTTAGATGTAATTGCCAGTGGACCAATTCCGCCACATCCGGTTGAATTACTGGATTCACCAAAAACCGAAGAACTTTTCAACCAACTGAAACAAGAGTATGATTGTATCGTGGTAGATACTCCACCAATTGGCTTGGTATCCGACTACTTCGTACTGCAAAAATATGTGGATACAACCCTTTATTTAATTCGCCAGGATTACTCCAGGATAAAATTCGTAACTGATATCACAAAAGACTATGAAGAAGGCAAGTTTAAAAACTTTTTCTTAGTAATTAATGATACCAAGAAGGCTGGGAAATATGGTTATGGATATGGTTACTATGAAGATGGTAACGGTTCTTTTAAAAGAGGAAAAAATATTCGTCCAACCACTAAAAAAACTACTTTTCAGAGTTGAGTTGAATGGAAAACGAAAAAAATCCTTTCATTCCCCTTACCCCGGTTTACCGGCAATTGCTGATTTTGTACTTTCTGGTATATCTGATGATCATTCCTTTTGCGAAACTATGCTTCATCGATACCAGTGTGCCTGATCAGTTCTCCAGGCAGTTACTCACATTTGTATATAATACTTTGCTGTTTCTGCCTATCTTTTTTTACCGCAGCAATTATGGTTTTCTGCACCCTTTATTGTTTTCAACACTTTTTGAGCTGGCTACCAAATTGTTAAAGGCGCCGAATCAGTTATTCAGTTTTTTCGATACCAGGCCGCTTTATGATACTATTTTTAATGTAGCCCTGCGCGGCTGGAACCAGTTTGATATTGCGCAGGCAGATATATTCCTGAAATTCCTGGAAATTTTATCGCTGGTTTTTTATTATTTAGGTTTTTTCTATGGTCCCAGTTTCAAAAACATAAAATTCAAACCGGCAAAAGCTCCCAATACATGGTTTTATGTGAAGTGTTTGACAATTATTTTTATAGCCTTAGGCACCATGGCCCTCTACCTCCAATCGAAAGGTGGTATTATTGCCCACTTTAATGTGATTGGGGATGGCAGGGGAGAAATCAGGGAAAATGATGGTATTATCTTCCTTATTATCCGACTAGGGTTTGCGGCAGCCCTCGTACTTTATGCATTTGATAAAGAGCTTATTAAGAAACCATGGTTCCTGGCACTGCTGGTGCCGATTTTGTTTGCCAATTTTGTATCCCAGGGTTCGCGGTCGTCCATTATTATCGCGGCGGCAGCTTTCTTTGTCCTCTGGATGATACACAACAGGAAAATTCCTACCGGATCAGCTATTATTTTTGGAGTACTTACGGTAGTGCTGGTAGGCGTACTGGGTGAAGTGCGCCGTAGTGGGCAGGGTAGTGCCGAAGTAAACTGGGAAATTCTGACTTCTTTTTCCTTTGATGAGGCTACTACCTCGTTTTATGACGATATTGATCTACGTGAAGTCGACAAAAACTCTACTCTGGCAGTAGCCGCCCGAGGGGTAGAAGATTTTGGTTTACTTTGGGGGAAATCCTATGTATCTTTTATACTTTTCTGGATTCCAAGAGCGATTTGGCAAGACAAACCTTATGCCATCAGTCAATATACATCCATCTATCTCTACCGGGATACTGCCGGGCGACCGGGGTCGCCAGTAGCGGAAGCCTACTGGAATTTTCACATTCTGGGAGTTATTGTAGTGTTTTTTCTGTTTGGCGCTTACCACCGGTGGCTTGCTAATTTCTTTATATTAAACTCAGAAAACCCTGTATGTAAATGCGTATATGTAATACTTTTGCTTTTAATCAGTGCACCCGGAGCCGCGATTATTCTGAAATCACTGCAGATATTGGTTCCCATTTTTGGTTTATTATGGTGGGTAGGTGCGCTTGGTCCGGGCTTAACCTTCGGACCTAAAAAGATTTTATGACCATAAACTTCAATTTCTAAGGATTACAACAAAACATACCCAAACTTTTTTTAATAAAGCAAATAATAGCGGTTTAAATGAAAAAAATTTTATTTTTTACTTCTTATCTGGGTGGTGGCGGAGCTGAAAAGCACGTAGTTCGATTGTTGAATGGCCTTTCTCCTGATTTATTTGATATCTTAGTAGTAACTCCCGACAGGCCAGGTTCTTACGAAAAGGAGCTTAATAAAAATATTCGATTACAAAAAATAGGAAGCCGGTTTGCCTTTAAACTCTCTCCTACCCTGGCCAGAATTTCCTGCCTAAAACCATTGCGTAAAATAATACAGCAGGAACAGCCCGACCTGGTATTCTCAGTAACTGATATTCACAATCTGGTGGCCATTGCAGCCGTAAGCAAGCTGAAAAAAAAGCCCAAATTAGTGCTAGGTATCCAAAATACCATTTCTCAGGCTTACAGGAAAAAGAATCACCCTGTTCACCGATATGTTTTATCCCATGTGCCAAAAGACTATCCAAAGGCAGACAAAATTGTGGCCCTTACCGAAGGCGTAAAACACGACCTGCTCCAATTGGCGCCAGCTCTTGTCCATAAAGTAGATGTAATTAATAATATTGGGCTCAATAATCAGCTTCTGGAAATGCTGGAAGAAAAGACTGCTATTGAAAAACCAGCAGACGGGAAACTAATCATAGCCTGCGGCCGGCTTACCTATCAGAAAGGATATCCCTATCTGATCAAAGCATTTGCTATGGTTCGTAAAACCACCAATGCCTACTTGTGGATTTTGGGTGAAGGTGAACTGCGCGAAGAAATTGAAAATATGATCAGGGAATATAACCTGGAGCCTTATGTAAGGCTGCTTGGTTTTAAAACCAATCCATATGCTTATATGGCCGCTGCTGACTTATTTGTATTATCTTCGCTGTATGAAGGGTTTGGAAATGTAATTGTGGAAGCCATGGCATGTGGTACGCCAGTGGTAGCAACCGATTGCCCTTATGGACCCAATGAAATAATTAAGGATTCGGAAACCGGATTATTGGTTCCGATTAAAAATGAACAGAAACTAGCGGAAGCGATCGTCAGGGTGCTGCAAGATCATACTTTATTAACCAAACTCGCGTTAAACGGGAAAATAAGAGCCAATGATTTTCACGCTAATAAAATTGCGGAAAAGTATAAAAGTGTTTTTCTGGATGTAATATCATATAAATAAAAGAATATTTTTTTTAATTATTTTGCTTTTAATTCTTGAATTTTTCATCTTTGAGAATCTTGCTGTAATTGCTGCTAATCATACAGGTTTATAAATATTTCCCCATATAAATTAAAGCTATGTTTTTGCTTTCAGCATCAGAAAAGAAATTTTTTTCCTCTTTAACTATAATTTCAATAGTACTTCATATACTATTTGCTGTTTTTATTATCAACTATAACAATGTACTGGACAGAGGAATAGGCACTGATTTCAGTGTTATAGCGGAAAATATTGTAACAAAGGGTATTTTTTCAAAAGATGGAATTCACGACAGTTTTTTTCGTCCGCCCTTGTATCCTTATGTATTAGCGCTGGCAAAAGTTATCAGTACGGAAAACTATGGGATAATCATTACTATTTTTCAGGCAATGTTAAGTATGATTTGCAGTTTGCTGGTGGCCCTAATCGCACTGCGGGTTTCGCAAAACAGAAAGGTAGCCATGGCCTCTTTTACCTTATACCTTCTGCATTCTAAACTTCAGATTGAGCACCTTGCTGAAAGAGAAACAGTTTTTTTCGAACTTTTTCTACTTATTTTTATTCTCTTTTTTATAAAAAACAGGCTTCATACTAAAAATATTATTTTACTGTCAGGCATGGCAGGATTCGCGCACCTTGCCCGCCCTAATGGCTTTACCCTGCTCTTAATCTTAATTGCAGGTATTCTTGTATCTAAATATATGTTTTCTTACCAACTCCCGGCAAAAAACATATTTTTTGCGGTATTGGTATTTTGCCTGATCAACCTACCCTGGCAAATTTATAATTATACTTCCTTTGGGCACATCACGCTTTCATCTTCAAATACCAATGGTCTTAACTTGTTTAAAGGTAACGATCCGGTTATACAGACCATTTACCCACAGGTTGATATAGATTTATCAGCGGAATATTTAAAAAAAGAGGTGCTTCCGGGTATGGATCTCGTTCACTATACCTATGCACAGGACTCTGCATTGCGCAGCAGAGCCGTCGCGAAAATGATTGAGAACCCCATACGAACCTTAGGATATATGACTGGTAAGTTTATTTCTTTTTACTCACCCCTTTATGTACCATTTGGAAAAGGAAAAGTAGAACTGGTAGGCAATGAATTGCGGGTTACTGATTTTCGCATGCGGTTAGAATTTGATATCCTGCTTAATTTTCTACAAATGCTCTGTGTGATACCCATTGGTATTATTGGCCTGATTAAAATCAATTTCCGGAAAAATCGTAAAACAAGGTTTCAGTTTTTTGCTATACTGCTGTTTGTGCTTAATACCAGTATTTATATCATAACCTTTGCTGAAACGCGGTTCAGATTACCTTTCGACAGCCTGCTGATTATTTCCTTCTGTATCGTAATAGCAGATTACTATAAACAGATAGAATGGAAACCCAGGCAACAGCGTGTAAAGCACGATTGAGTTTATTTTCATAATACTTTTCTATAATAAAACCAATCACAACAACTCAATCCTATAATAAGTCGTATGCATAAGCATAACTTTATTTACAACATTAATCCAACGACTAAGCCCATACATATGATGTCTGGGCTTTTTTACTGACCCTTTGTTTGCTGATAACCCGGGCCATGTACAACCCTACCGGGCATAGCTCCGGTGTGGCTGCCATCTTTCAGTACCTGCACCCCATTCACAAAAACCTGTTCCATGCCTTCAGCATACTGATGAGGCTCGTTAAAAGTAGCTTTATCCTGTATTTTTTCAGGATCAAAAACCAGTATATCGGCATAGTAACCAGGTTCAAGCTTTCCTCTTTTTTTTATTTTAAGCTTTTGGGCTGACAAATGGGTTAGCTTATGAATTGCATCTTCCAGCGAGATCACCTTTTCTTCTCGTACATATTTTGCCAGTAAACGAGCAAAATTACCATAGGTACGGGGATGGGTACTGGAAAGTAAATTTTTACCTTCAGCGGCGATTGACCTTGCATCGGAGCAAAAAGTGATGTAAGGAAGCTTTAACTGCTTTTTTACATTCTCATCATTCATCAAAAAATATACGGCACTTATATCTCCATTATTTTGAATCACCATATCCACAATAGTTTCTTCAGGCGAAGTTTTCCGCAGTGCGGCAATTTCCGCTACCGTTTTTCCGGTAAGGTACTTCAGCGAATCCTGGTGGAACTCTACCAAAAGAATGTTTTCAGGATTACCTGCCGCCGTAAAAAAGTTCTCCCAGTTTTTAGATGGGCTTCGCATTTCTTTCAAAACTTTTCTTTTGATAACAGGATTCTTAAGGCGCTTTATCCAAGCTGCCGTACCACCTTCCTGCACCCAGGGTGGCATGGTAGCATCCAATCCGGTAGAGGCTGCGGTATAGTTATACATATCGGCTGCGATTCGCGAACCTGTTTTATTAGCCGAATCAATTTTCGCCAGTACAACCGGCAGTTTGTGCCAATTGTCTTTTCCCGCGGCTTTTAAATGATATATTTCAGCATCAATATCCGCTTCGGTAGCAATGCGGAGGAGTTCATCCACTGCTTCCACAAATGAATCTCCTTCGCTACGCATATGCGATATGTACATACCATCATACACTGCGGCTACTTTTGCCAGTGCGATAAGTTCTTCCGTTTTAGCATAAAAAGCAGGCGCATAAATTAGCGAAGAACCTACACCCAATGCTCCTTCTTCCATGGCCTGCCGCACCAGTGCCTGCATGGCAGCAAGTTCCACATGGGTCGGAGGACGGTCTTCATAACCTATTTCATGAATTCGAAGGGTGGTAGCCCCCACAAAAGAAGCTATATTGGGTGTAACTCCCTTGCGCGCCAAACTATCCAAACCCTCTGCCAGGGTAGTCCAGCTTACTTTGGCATTTTCCCGCATTTTTTTATTCAAAGGACCCAGCGAAGAACCTTCGCCAAACACTTCCAGCGTAACACCTTGTTTGATATCACTCATCGATCGCCCATCTTCCAGCAACGGATAAGCCGCCCAGCTTAACATGTTAATAAAACCAGGGGTAACAGCTTTTCCTGCCGCATCGATGATCTGATTGGCTTGGTCATTTTTTAAATCGCCTACTTTAGCGATGGCATCTCCCACTATGGCCACATCGGTCTGAACCGGAGCATTACCACTTCCGTCGTAAACCAACCCATTTTTAATAATGATGTCGTAATGCTGAGGCGAAGAACAGGCAGCAAGAAATATCACTAAAATATAGAGGAAAAAATTATTGGAAAGCATCATTGAGCAATGGAGATTTAATCGAAAATTTTCCCGTAAAAGTAGGCGGTTTAAACTAAAACTTGGCGTAAATAATCGAATTTAGCACATAAGAAACAAGGTAAATATTTCATTCAGCCAAACCTGATTCCATCTGGCATGGTACATCTTTTCTGAACTTCCTTATTGTAATACGTGATTTTCTTCTACCATCAAAATTTTTCTTTTATGTAATTAATCTGATACCTTGTCCTGGATTTCAACTTAATTTTACTGTCAGAATTATGCCTGGCACCTTAACTGTTTTCCTATGTTATTAGCTATTGATATTGGTAATTCGAATATAGCCTTCGGCATTTTTCAACAAAAATGGATGCATCATTGGTAAAAATACTACCCAGGCTATTCAGTCAGGCATTGTAATCGGGTATACCGGATTGGTAGAAAAGCTTGTGCGGGAAATTAAAAAAGAACTGAAAGATAACCACACAAAAGTAATAGCCACAGGAGGCATGTCGGAAATTATCGCGCCGCTTACCCCCGTATCTGATGCCATAGCACCCTGGCTTACTTTGGATGGACTGCGGCTTATCGCGCAAAAAGCGACAGGTAAAACTTTTTGATAGAACGACTGGGAATAATTTATTGAGCGAACTTATACAGCAGCCCAATATTTAAAGGTATAAACGCGTTATTTTCTTCTTTAGAAAAGGCAATATTAAATTTCAGATTCACATTTAGATCCAGGTTTTCCTGCAGGGCATACAGCACGCCTACCGTAGGGGCTACACCCAGGCTGGTTACCACTGAGTTATCAGCTACCGGAAGGTTTTGTATGCGAGGTGAAAACCGGTACACACCGGCGCTGAGCCCCATGTACGGGGTAAGCTGAGCAATACTGGTAAACAGGTATTCCAAAGAAGCGGTAAGGGTGGTATAATTATTCGTATAATTCTCAAATCCGGTACTAAACCGATACCAGTTCAATTCCAGGCCGGCCAGCACATTCTCCTTCACATCGAATTTTACCCCGGCGCCCAACGCAAACCCGGCCTTTACCGCCCTTGAAAATTTACCTATAGGAAATACGGGTGCCAGTTGTCCGCCTACCCGCACCTGTGCCTGAGTTCCAGAACCAACCATAATAAAAAGAAAAAAAGCAATCAAATATTTTTTATAAGTAACCATATATGTGTGATCAAATTACGCCTGAAGATATAGATAAAAGAGCAAAAGACCTGCTATCGACCTTAATTTTAATAGATATATTCTATCAGTTTTAGCCTCTTTACAAATTGCAAGTTACTTTTTAGCCTATCAATACCTGGTTGATAATCCTTAATTTTTCTACAGAAAGCAACAAAAAATACCCACTTTTAGGTATTGACTTCCTTATATAAGAATTTTAATTTGACAAGTAAATTTTTGGCTTTTTTAATAAAAAAAATAATTAGTTTTCAGCCTATCCATTCATCATTTTGTTTTGCCCAATATAATAATGCCTATGAAACAAAGGAAAACAGACCCACTACTGCGTCTTTTTATTAATAGCCAAGATGTCCTTAATTTTTTAAGTAGAACCTGCTAAACCATGATTATATTTTTCAAACCCTTAAACAATAAAACTTATGAAAAAGCTTCAACAAACGTTTTTATGGTTCCTCATTATCATAGCGGGTGCCAGTAACCTGTGGGCACAAACTGACCAGCCTGATAACAAAGGAAAAGAATTTTGGATTATGTTTTCAAAAAACTTCAGCACATCTAACCTTTTCATCTTCATTACCAGTGATGTAGCTACCTCTGGCACTGTAGAAATTCCAGGAATTTCTTTTACAACCACTTTTTCAGTAACTCCTGAAGAAATCACAACCATTCAGTTGCCAAGTACTGCGGCTGTTACCAGCAATGACCTAATAGAAAAAAAGGGGATACACATTACTGCCAAACAGGAAGTAACTGTATATGGGATTAACCAAATGCAATTTTCTACCGATGCCTTTCTGGCCCTACCTATTAATGTGTTAAATGAAGATAAAGATTCCGATTATATTATTATGTCTTATACCAATCTAAATTCTTCAATAACCAGTGAGTTTGGCTTGGTAGGAACCGAAAATAATACAAAAGTAACCATTATCCCTTCTAAAAATGTGCCCGGCCATCCAAGTGGCGTACCATTTACCATCAATATTGGGAAAGGTGAGACTTATCAGCTTCAGGCTACAGGCAGCAGTACCAATGATTTAACAGGAACGATAGTAAGCTCAGACAAGCCTATTGCTGTATTTGGTGCACATGTATGCGCGAATGTTCCCCCAAATACTACTTTCTGCGATCATATTGTAGAACAGTTACCACCAACTACAACCTGGGGTGAAAAGTTTGTTACAGTTCCACTAGCCACTCGCTTAAAAGGTGATATTTTTAGAATACTGTCATCTACCAATAATACTAAAGTTGAGGTCAAAGGTATTAAAGGCTTTACCCAATCCTTCACTATTAATCGTGGTGAATTCCGTGAATTAGATATTCCTAGTAACGAGTATACAGAAATTACTTCTAGCAACCCCATTTTAGTGGCTCAATTCTCCAAAGGCGATGAAAGTGATCCTACTATTGTAAATGGAGACCCTTTTATGCTATTAGTACCTTCTCTTGAACAATTTCTCAGTGCTTATACCATTACTACTCCCAAAACAGGCTTTACACTTAATTTTGTTAACATAATTGCTCCCAAAAAAGCAATTGGAAACATCACACTGGATGGTTCTATAATACCAGCTTCTACATTTACTGCCATCGGAAGCAGTGAGTTTTATGCTGCCCAGGTTGATATTAAGCTTGGTACCCACAATCTTAAAGGAAATGCCCCTTTTGGTGTATCAATTTATGGTTTTGCTAACGATGAATCATACGGATATTTAGGAGGACAAGCATTTGGAGAAATTACGAATGTAGATAAAATTGAATTATCTTAGGAGTTACGCGCTCATATTGTAGTTATTATTAAACCATGCTTTGATGAGTTGACACCAAAGGTTTCTCTGTACTTCATACCAGTTAGTAATTATTTTTTGCCTTACTTGCACCTCCAGTTTGACAAAAGCCCAATAAGCTGAGAACAGGTGGTTCTCTACGGCTTTACTTGTTCTCACCAAGAAGTTTTCCGCATTGCAAAGTTGTTTAAAGGCCCGATGAAAACTTTCAATGTGCCAATGGTGGCTATGTGCCGTTTCAAATACTGCCACATCAGTGTTCTGATCTATATTCTGTTGTCTATCAGCACTATAGTGAAGGTAATGTCGGTCATTGCCTAGCTCCTGTCTACGAAAGATTGTTACAAAATCGAAGCCTTTTAAATGTGTCCTTAATCCTTGAGCAGGAATGTCGGCTTCTCCTACCTGCTCATAGACGTTGGGTTGGTTGGAGATCAAACGGTCTTTTTCTAAACCAAACATGGCATCCAAATGATATTTTCTGATCAACTTAAGATTGTCCAAGCTGGCATACCAAGCATCCCCGGTGACCACAGTAGGCACCAGCCCCCAGTCCAATACTTCTTGCAACATTTCACGGAACAATTCATTCTTGGTCTTGTTGCCCCCTGGAGGGTAAATGCGGTAATTGACCGGGAGTTTCACCCCCTGCCTATCAGTGTAGAATAAGCTAACCACACAGATACCTTGTACTTTCCGATGGTGTTTGCCTGAATAATGAAACCCAACCCATTCATTTTTGCCTTTTTTACTATAGGGTTTATCCAGGATAGAATCATCCACACTTAGGCTACCCCCCACAAGAGTTATATACTCTTCTACATGCTTAAATAAATCATAAGGGGCAAACTCTTCCCGAAGCAAATAACGGTTTACGCTATCATGTGATACATTTTCCATGGCCTCCGCTAAACGGGTACAGCCTCGGTTCCGAGGACTGACCAGTAAGTAATCACTATACAGATTTAAATTACACTTAGCGGTTGATTTTCTTCTCAACTTTCGCATATTTTACTAAACTAAAACCTTTTGCTTTTAGTGCGTAACTCCTATATCTATCAAACCTATTATTGGGCAGGGCAATGAATATTGTTTTATTGCTAAAGCAGTAGATGGTGATGGTAACCCTATTGAAGGAGTACGGGTAGACTTTACTGTTAAAGGTGCTAATAACACAGAAGGCTTTGTATTTACAAATACCAAAGGTGAAGCAAAATTTTGTTATACTCCTCAAAATACAGGTATAGATGTTATTACAGCCTCTGTGGGAGACATTTCAGCACAGGCCACCATAGAAATTAAAGAACGGGTTCCTTCTTCTCTTACCCTAGATCCTGTAAATACAACGGTAAAGAAAGGAGTAGAAACCTGTATTACAGGCTCTGTGTTAGACCAGTTTGGCGATCCGTTAGAAGAGGTAGATGTATTTACCGAAATGGATGGTAACATTGTGGGTTCTTCTTTTACAGATGAAACTGGCAAAGTAGTATATTGTCTAACTCCTACTGAAATTGGAATTATCACACTGATTTTTTACTATGAAGGTGGCAAACAGGTTTCCGCAACTATAAACGTAATTGAAAATGATGGAGAACCGGTTGCATTCTCTTTAGTGGTAGATCCGACTAATGTAAAGGCACAGATAGGAGAAAAAGTTTGTTTCAAAGCCACCGTACTTGATCAGTTTGGCAATCCATTCCCGGGAGAAAAGGTATTTGTAGAAAAAAATGGCGAAATGGTAGCTGAAATCGATTCAGACAAAAATGGCATGATAGAGTTTTGCTACTTAACCTCAGAAATGGGTACTGATGAGCTCAAATTCTATTACAAAGATGGAAAACCTGTGGTAGCTATGGTTACTGTGGGCGAAATAGAGCCTGTTCCATTTAAAATTATCCTAACCGCATCAGATGGTGCCGGAAACGATTATTTTGGGTATTCGGTAGATATTTCCGGCGATTGGGCCATTGCTGGGGCTTTTCAGGATGATGACCATGGCATTTCATCAGGCTCTGCTTATATTTATAAATTTGACGGCACTACCTGGGTAGAAAACGCGAAGCTTACCGCTTCTGACGGCTTTACTTTCGATCGGTTCGGTATCGCCGTAGCCATAGACGGTAAATGGGCGGTAGTAGGCGCCCACCAGGATGATGACCATGGTACTTCTTCAGGATCGGCTTATGTGTTTGAATACGCAGGCGGCACCTGGACAGAAAAAGCCAAACTCACCGCTTCTGATGCCATGACCAAAGACCGTTTTGGCCGGGCAGTAGACATTTCCGGTAATAAGATCATTGTGGGTGCCCCTGATGATGATACCCGATATACTAATTCGGGTTCGGCGTATATTTTTGAATATATGGGTGGAACCTGGACAGAAACCTCTAAACTCATGCTGACTGACCACCGAACCGGAGACCATTTTGGTCGTTCTGTAGCTATTGATAAAGATCAAGTGATTGTAGGGGCTTATAAAGACAATGATAAAGGGGTAGGTCATCAGGCTGGTTCGGCGTATATTTTTCAATATGACGGAATCACCTGGACACAACAGATCAAACTTGCTGCTTCAGATGCAGCCGCGGTTGACCGTTTTGGTGTTTCGGTAGATATTTTTGACGACCGGGCCATTGTGGGCGCTAACCTGGATGATGACGATGGAGAGTCTTCCGGATCCGCCTATATTTTTCATAATACAGGTGGAAAATGGATGGAAAAAGCCAAACTGGTGGCTTCCGACGGTATGGAAAAAGACCGTTTTAGCGTATCGGTGGCGATTGAAGGTGACAAAGCTGTGATTGGAACGCCTTACGACGATATGCCAGGCATTAATTCAGGCGCTGCTTATGTGTACGAATATGCGGGTGGCAGTTGGTCAGAAACCATGAAACTGAAACCTGAGAATAGCCGAACGGGCGATTATTTTGGCTGGTCGGCCAGTATTTCCGGCCATAATACCATGATTGGCGCTTACCGAAGCGATCCGAAAGGCAAGGAATCCGGTTCTGCCTGTATCTATGATTTATCAGCAGATATGATGGCCCGCATAGTGAACAAGACCGACGAAAAAATAGCCAGTCTGGAAATAGAGGAGGAAAGCAAAGCATTCGAAGCACAAGGGCCCATTACCATCAGTGCCTATCCCAATCCTGTAATTCAAAAACTGAATATACAGTTCAATAAGTCGGTAGAAAAACCGGTAAGCTTTAGCTTATATGACCAGTTGGGCAGACTGATCTACAGCGAAAATGAAGTGGTAATAGATAATCCGCAAACCATTGAGCTGAATTTGTCGGAGCTTAAAGTTACTCCGGGATTGTTGTTTCTCAGGGTAATGGGAGCAGGAGAAAAAGAAAGTATAGTACGATTATTAAAACAATAAAATAATAAGTTAGCGGGCATGTGATTACCCGCTAACTTTTTTATTCCTATCGGTTAAACTTAAAGCACATCACTGTTTCACCGCCCTTACCATTTCGGCCTTTCCGGGCGGACCGGGCAGGGTTTCAACGGTTAATCCAATGGCTTTTAAATCTCTTTTCATCTGGCCCATGGCTGAATAAGTTACCCAAACGCCGCCTGCCTTTAAAAATGAAGTTACTTTTTCCAGTAGTTCATAAGTCCACAGCTCAGGTTGTTTGTTGGGAGCAAAAGCGTCAAAATAGATTACGTCAAACCCCGCGCTCCCTTTCTCCATATCCTGAAGCAACTGATTTATCTTTCTAAAATGAAAATTTTCCAGCAATTTCACTTCTTCCTGCCAGGCGCATTGGTGTATTTCAGTGAAAAGTGGCTGGAGTTGGTTGTCGTTCAGCAAAGCCGGA
>JBGTIS010000050.1:0-4892 GCA_041745535.1 Cyclobacteriaceae bacterium
CCTTCCGCGCCTAAAGTGATGATCACATTTTCTACGCCGCAAGCTTTCAAAGCCATGGCCGCTTTTAGCATCGATCCTTTATCTTTTACTTTCACGCCGGTTAACATTTCAGCTTCTGAGGCATTGGGGGTGAGCAGAAAAACAGCCTGTAGCAGTTTGCTGGAAAGCGGTCGCGCCGGAGCCGGATTCAGGATGATCTTATTTTTATATTTTCTGGCAAGGTCCGCTGCATAAGCCACGGTAGAAAGCGGTATTTCCAGTTGCATGAGTAAAATGGCCGCGGACTGTATGCTAGCTTTGGCTTTGTCTACATCACGGCTATTCAGGGTACCATTTGCTCCGGAAGCTACCGATATACAGTTTTCTCCTTTTTCATCCACCATAATGAGGGCCACACCCGAAGGGTTATCCTCGTCTGTAAAAACAAAATCAGTATGGATGCCTTCTTTCCGGAACCGCGCAAGGGCCTGTTTACCAAAAACATCCTTCCCGATTTTGGCCACAAAAGTTACATCACCACCCAGTCGGGCTGCCGCAACGGCCTGATTGGCTCCCTTTCCTCCCAGATTCATCAGAAATTTACCACCTATAATTGTTTCTCCGGCAGTGGGTAGTTTGCCGGCTTGTATTACCATGTCTGTATTGCTGCTTCCTATTACTATAATTTCAGGTTTCACTTACTCACTTAATTAATTATTTATGCTATTTTATATTTTTTAACAATATTATAAAAAAACTAATTTAATAAGCATATTTTTAAATTATCTGGGTATTCTTAAGTAAATTATTAAAAATCCGCGGCCGGTTATCGGTTGAAATAAAATTCGCGCGTTGGCATCCTTAAAAAGTGACTTTTTTCTGGTAAAAAATGGCAAATACCCCCAGTTAACATCGGTTTTCTTTATTTTGCGAACCCTATGTGCCTTTAGGCCACAAATGAAGTAGCTTGACTACGCCGATTAAGCCAAACCTTCTCGGGAACATTATAGGTGGTAAAAGCGGTTCCTTGCTGGAAACAGGGTTTCAGCCATTCAGATTACTTAAATTTAAATTAATTACATTCAAAATTTCGTATGGATAGCATCAACTACTGGCCTTTATTTATTTTATTCATAATCGCCTGGGTGGTGCCCCTATTTCTGTCGTGGCTAAATATCACTAAAGTTCCGTCTGTGATCGTAGAGATCATCATGGGCGTAATGGTTGGCCCATTCGTGCTAGACCTGATAGTGGAAACGCCGTATATGAATTTTTTAGCTAATACAGGGTTTTTATTTCTAATATTTTTATCAGGACTTGAAATTGATGTCGACAAAATTATTGCTTCCCTGCCCCGAAGTAAAATAAAGTTAATAGACCTGGTGAGTAACTCCCTGCTGGTCGCGCTTTTTATCTACTTTGGTTCATTGTTACTTGCCCTTCCATTTGCCTGGCTGCTACACCAGTTGATGGGTGTCGACATGGTGTTTTACGCCCTGCTGCTGCCCACCGTAGCATTAAGTATAATAGTGCCCATTCTGAAGGCAGAGGGAGAACTAATCCGCAAATTTGGCCAGATCCTTTTAATGGAAGGCGCTATTGCCACAGTAATGAGCATCATTCTTATTTCCATTTATTCCGGCGTAATAAAAAATGGCTTTCAGGTAGAGCTACTCCTCTTTTCAGTCATATTTATTGTTTTTGTGATGGTCTATTTTTTAGGTAAAAAACTGGTGAAAGTACGTACATTTCAAAAGTTGTTGTACAGACTGGAACACGCAGCCAGCCAGATCAGGGCGCGGGGTACTGTGGCGCTGTTGCTCTTTTTTGTGATTATCGCCCACTTGATCGATACTGAACTGGCGATGGGTGCTTTTTTCGCGGGCACCTTGCTCAGCCTGTTCGTCAGTAAAGAGCGCTCTTCGCTACTTTTTAAACTGGATGGCATGAGTTATGGCTTTTTCATACCGATATTTTTTATCATGGTGGGTGTTAAACTTGACTTATCCGCGCTTACCCAATTTCAGGAATCTATCCCGTTTGTTCTTACCCTCATGGCCGGCTTTTTTATTACCCAACTGATTCCATCCCTGATTATGGTAAAAGTTTTTGGGTTAAAAAAGGCAATGGCCGGTGGTATTCTTTTATCCGCCCGTCTTGGGCTTGCAATTGCTACAGCACAAATCGGATTGTCGCTCGGTGTGATTACCTCGGCCGATAATGCCGGTATTGTTTCTACAGCCATCCTGGTTAGCTTAATTTCGCCTATGGCCTATAAGATATTTAATAACAAAGGAAAGCAATTTTATAATATCTATATATTTGGCGGCAGCAGAGCAAGTCTTTTTTTGGCGGAAAGACTCAAAATGCATGGTATTCCGTGCATCACCATTCTTCAAAAAAAGGAAATTGTGCCCGAATTTGAGCGAAAAAGTATTCATTTCAAAGCGGTTGATAAAATGAACGCCTCAGTACTGGATGCCCTGAAATTGCGTGCCTCAGACCAGGTAGTGGTATTAACGGAATCAAAAAATCTGAATCTGGAATTGACGCTGTATATAAAAAACCAATTAGATCATAGTAAAATTATTGCCCGCAAACAATCCGCTTCCCACGAACTGGTAGTTGCACAAACTGAGATCAAGGTGATTGACCATGATGAGGTACTTGCCAGCCACATAGAAAATATGATTGTAAGTCCGGATTCTGTCGCCTCATTGTCGGAAAGTTTCGATAACTATCGTGTAGAAGAAATACAGATTACCAGAAAGGAGGTTCATAGAAAACTGGTTAAAGAAATAGCTTTCCCCCCATCAGGGTCGTTGGTTATACAGCGCAGGGGCGGTGAAATTTTCATTCCTCATGGCGATACCCGCTTATTGATTGGCGATGTAATAACGGTGATTGGAAACCGGAGGGCACTCACCGAATTAAGAACAATTTTAGAGCAAAAAGAATAGAGCGGATTTACCTACCTGACCCTATAAGTCTATGTTACCATCCCTGAATCGTTCATCTTTAGCCTAAGTAAGGTGACAAAAATAATATGGTATGTCTTGCCGGATGAGGCTGGGCCGGCACCCGGTGGCCGGCACCCGGCATCCGCTTCATGGTACCCCGGAATAAATCTGGGGAGAATACCCTTAAACATTTGTCCACCTGCTTATGCCATTGTACCTGCACATGTTGCTGAAAAGGTACCGGAAGCCATAAGGCATCATGCTTTAGGAAAAAAAGCTGCTATTGTTAGGGAGGTGGTTGCCGATCACCCGGGCAGGGTAATGATGTAAACCGCCTGTGGAGGATATGTTGTCTGGTGAACAGCTGCCCCGCATTTGTTAATATTAAACTACCCTCCCCTTTTAACCGGGTAATTCCTGGTTGAAATGCTGCCGGAGCAGTTCCTGTATCTTTTCCTTGGTGAGCGGCTTGTTCACAACCCCCTGGATGGGCAACTTCTGAAGCCGGTCTACATCCGCCGGATTCATCGAGGTGGTCAGCATTACAATTACTACCGACTGTTTATGGGAAAAATCCAACTCATTGTAGGCTTCCAGGAATTCAAAGCCGTTCATTACCGGCATGTTGATGTCGAGCAGCACCAGTTGCGGACAATTATTCTCTCCACATTCCTGCCCGATCATCTGAAGCGCTTCCTCCCCATTGCGCGTTACACACACCTCCTTGGTTACCTTCAGGTCTTCCAGTAGCAGTTCGTTAACAAAGTTAGTGGTATCATCATCATCTACTAAAAGGATACAGTTCAGTTTATTCATAGTAAAAAAATAGGTTGTTAAAAAATACATATAATAACGTTAAAAAGTTCATCGCCGAAAATAAACCCGAAAAGTAGTACCCGCCCCTACCTGGCTTTCCACCTCTATGTAACCATCAGCATTTTCCACCATTTTCTTTACCATATACAGGCCAATACCTGTGCCTTCCACATGGGTGTGAAACCGTTTAAACATGGTAAAAAGCTGACCAACGCACCCGGTTTCTATACCCAGACCATTGTCTTTTACGGTTAGCACATAGTATTCGGCGTTAGTTTCGCGGCTAATCAGCACCTGAGGTACCCGATCAGGGGAGCGGTACTTGATTCCATTAGAAAGTAGGTTATACACTACCGATCGCAGGTTCTTGGCCGAGAAACGGATAGCCGGACAGCCTGATATGTCAACCTCCAACCGCACACCTGAGGCCTGAATCATTGGATCAAGGTCAAGGCATACTTCCCGCACCACCTGGGAAACATCCACCATCACGGCCTCACCACTGTGTTCTTTCTGGAGTTTTACAATCTCGGTGAGATTCGCAATAGTTTTCTTGAATCGTTCCACCGACTCCTGCATCATACCCGTGATGCGCTGTACCAGCTCTGAGGCCAGTACTTCGGAAGACAGGTTACGCAAAAGGGCTTGCATCAGCCCTTCAATGTTAGAAATGGGTGCTTTTAAATCGTGTGAAGCCGTATAAATAAAATTGTCCAGGTCATTATTTATCCGACCCAGTTGTTTGTTTTTTGAGGCCAGTGCCTCTTCTGCCAACTTGCGTTCGGTAATATCAATACCCGATCCTACAAAAGCATATAGCGCTCCATTAGTAAAATAACTTGGAGCGCCATTGGAAAGAAACCAACGATATGTACCATCTTTCCCAAGCAATCGTAATTCTCTATTATACTGCTTATTACTTTGTGTAGCTTTAAATATTTCTTCCTGGATTGTTTTTAAATCATCGGGATGAACCACGGAGTGCCAGCCTTGTTGTATAAACTGTTCCAGCGTAACACCCAAAAATTCAAGGCCAAATTTGTTCATATACATCAGCGTGCCATCAGGGTTCAGTGCCCACACCATGTTTGGCGCGGCATCCGCCATAACGCGAAATCGCCCTTCACTTTCTTTTAA
>JBGTIS010000051.1:0-5232 GCA_041745535.1 Cyclobacteriaceae bacterium
TACGCCCTTTACCAACAATCCGGGTTACGAAACCATGACATTCAGCGAGGAAGTAAAAGGCAGAGATGCCCGCCTGCGGCAAACCATCCGCATGGATGATTACCAGCGGCTGAACGCAGGAGATTTACAACCGGCGCCGCCTGTTTTTTCATATACATATACCGGTTATCAGCCTATAAAATGGACATTGGACGATGCCTATTACGATGGTGGTAACAGAAATATCAATTCCATATCTGTTATCCGCTATGCGGAAGTGCTGTTGAACTACGCGGAAGCCAGTGCAGAATTAGGTTTGTTAACAGATGCTGACTGGGCTGCCACAGTGGGCGACTTACGTGCCAGAGCAGGTATCACGGGTGGTATTGACGCCAAGCCTACTGTAGCGGATCCCTATCTGCAAAGTAATTACTTTCCCCAGATTTCCGATCCGGCACTGCTGGAAGTAAGAAGAGCGCGCGGTATTGAGCTGGTGCTGGAAGGTTTCCGGTTCGATGACATCAGAAGGTGGAAACGTGGCGAACTGATGGAAATGACCTGGAACGGCTTTTATGTACCTGGCCTGAACCAGCCGCTGGACCTGAACGAAGACGGAAATCCGGATGTGAATTTCGTAAAAGAAATTCCGGAAAATCCTGCTGAAGGTGTTACCTACATCAATGTAGCCGAAACGGTGAATGGGGTTACCAATCCGCAACAGCTCAGCAACGATACCTATGGAAAACATTATCTGGCTGGAGAACATTCCCAGAAAATGGGATGATAAATTTTATTTATATCCTATTCCCGAAACCGACAGGCTGTTAAATCCGAGCCTGGGGCAAAATCCGGGATGGTAATCAAAATTAGTTTTATTTTTCAGGTCAGTATCAGTTTATTGGCCTGTTTTATTTAATTTTATTGCTTAACCTAACCATTATTTCTCATGAAAAGTATCCTGTTCACTGGTATAACATGCCTCGGGCTGGCTTTATTCGCTTTCACAGAACCCCAGAAAAAAGAATCAGATCCTATTGCTATAATGACTTTCAACATCCGGTACGATAACCCAGACGATGCACCTAATAATTGGGCAAACCGGAAGGAATTTGTCGGAGAACTTATCCACTTTTATAATCCTGATTTTATAGGCACACAGGAAGTTCTGATTGGTCAGTTGAAAGATATGAAGCAGTTGCTGCCGGAATACGACCATTTGGGGGTAGCACGCGATGATGGGAAAGAGGCTGGAGAATTCAGCCCTATTTTGTACAAAAAAAACAAATTTACGCCCATCCGCTCATCTACTTTCTGGCTTTCTGAAACTCCTGAAAAAGCAGGCGTAATGGGTTGGGATGCCGTATGTAATCGTGTGGTAACCTGGGGTGAATTTAAAAATAATGCAACCGGCCAGACTTTTTTTGTTTTCAATACCCATTTCGATCATCGGGGAAAAGTGGCCCGCAAAGAAAGCGCAAAACTTTTGTTGAAAAAGGTAAAGGAAGTCGCTAAAGATCAGGATGCTATTATCACTGGCGATTTCAACGCATCGCCCGACAGCGAACCCTATCAGATTATTGTGAATGGAACGGAAGACTGCAAAGGCCTTATCGACAGCCGGGCACTCGCCGCGCATCCGTACGGACCATCCTGGACGGCGAACAGTTTTGGCAAAACACCGGTTGAAAAACGTAGCCGCATTGACCATATTTTCACCAATAAAAAAGTGGAAGTAAGAAAACATGTGGCCATTTCTGAACAAAGAGGCGATATTTTTCCTTCTGACCACCTGCCTGTTATGGCTGAGATCTCTTTCCATAACTAATCTCTAACTTTTAGAAAATCGCGTTAATTACTGAGCGTGATTTACTTTTTTTATTCTGTTTTTGAAAAAACCAAAAACAAGAGGTTCTCTCAAAAGACAAGAAGTTTTAATCAAACAAAACAGAAAGCCGGGAGGTTACCATTGTAATTGTTTTTCATTTTGAATCAAATATTAATCCTAACATAAATCACATTTTATGAAACTTACATATTACGGACATTCATGTTTTTCGGTGTCGGTTGAAGGTAAAAACTTAGTATTCGATCCTTTTATCACCCCCAATGAACTGGCCAAAGATATTAATCTGAAAAGTATTGAAGCCGATTACATTTTAATTTCTCATGGCCATCAGGATCATATGGCCGATGCCATGGAACTGGTTAAGCAAACCGGCGCACAGTTAGTTTCCAACTTTGAAATTATTACCTGGTTTGGCAATAAAGGTATTGACAATACCCATGCGATGAATCATGGTGGAACCTGGGCCTTCGATTTTGGTAAAGTAAAATACGTAAATGCAGTCCATTCCAGTTCATTCCCCGATGGAAGTTATGCCGGCAATCCGGGTGGATTTATTATAATGAGCGATGAGAAGAATTTCTATTATGCCGGCGATACCGCCTTAACGCTGGATATGCAGCTAATTCCGCAGTTTGCCAAACTGGACCTGGCCATTCTGCCCATTGGCAACAACCTGACTATGGATGTGGAAGATGCCATAATCGCCTCAGAGTTTATTCAGTGCGATAAAGTTATGGGCGTACATTACGATACATTTGAGTCAATTAAGATTGACCATGCGGCCGCCGTCAGGAAATTTTCTGATGCGGGCAAAGAATTATTGCTACCAAAAATAGGAGAAACCATTGAATTTTAATGGACCCAAAAACACCTGATCACTTCAGATGTTTCGTTTTGAGACTAATTATAGAAACTGCCCGCTATGGTTTGGATTTCTTAAAAAAGGCCACGTAACCTGCTGTGCTGGTGGCAACGCCAAAACCAAATATAAAAAAACCGCCGGTAAGTCGTGGTTCTATTTTAACCAGTTCCCAGCCTTCAGCCCCCCAGTTATTAAACTCTACATTGATATCGTCCGGTAAGCCGGTACTTGTCCATTTTTCAGAACTAATGTAAACAACTTTATATTCCCAGGTCATAATTTAATTTAGTTTTAAGTGTTAAGATAAAAACTGCGATAACCGGGTATTGTTTCTTTTCAAATGCTGTTTTTGAATGTATGGTTACTGATGCAATACCTGAAAATATTGCTAAAACCTGCCTGGTATTGCCCTGGCAAAAACTAAGATTAGCAAATTTTGAAGAGGAAGAAAAGCCATTGACAGCGGAAAAATATTATTAACACTTAAAAATGCCTTTTAAATCCATTTTGCTAACTTTGTAATACGTTAATAGTCATTAATAAATTTCAAAACAAATGACAGCTTTTCAATTTAAAATTTCTCTGAATGGTTCTAAACCACCTGTTTGGCGGAAGGTTCTGGTCCCTTCAACCACCAACTTCGCTGATTTTCATTTGATTATACAAGCCGTAATGGGCTGGGAAAATTCCCATCTTTTCGCGTTTCGTTATCCAAACGACCCTGATAACCAAATTGGAATTCCATATGACGACGACTTTATGGATATGGAAGTCCGTAACGCGAAAAAAATCAAGCTAAAAGATGAATTTAAGCATGAAAAACAAGAATTAATCTATGATTACGATTTTGGCGATAGCTGGGAACATGTTATAACTTTAGAGAAAATACAGGACCAAACCATTATGCACCCTGTTTGCCTGGCTGGCAAAAACGCTTGTCCGCCTGAAGATTGCGGTGGCATTTGGGGATATTATGATCTGGTGGAAATTGTAAACAATCCCGAACACGACGAATACGAAGATATGCGGGATTGGTTGGGTTTGGAAGAGGGAGAAAACTGGGACCCGACCTACTTTGATCTGGAAGCAACCAACCAGGCATTAAAATATTATCTGAGCTAATTATTTTTTAATTTTCCAATGTGGTAAACTAATACTATTTTTGCCTGATAAATACGCTTTACTTTAAATATTTCGTCTATGTTTGGTACCATCATTGGCCTCGGTTTTTTTATATTTTTATTTGTTGTATCAGCAGGTGTTGGCCTGTGGCTGGATAAAGCTGAAAAAAAACGGGTAGAGGAATTAAGAGAAAGAGAGCCGCGTCAATTGTAGTGCTTTTTGCGGTTGGTGGTGTTCGAAATAGGAAGCTGACTTTCTTTTCAGGCAGTATTTTAAATGATGGATGTTAAATGTTGAATTGGTATCAAACCAATTCAACATTTAACATTTTTAATTCAACATTTCAGTATTTCTATTCATTCCGCAACGAATGCGCAGGATTAGCATAAACCGCTTTAAAAACATGATAGCTTAAGGTAAGCAATACCAGAAAACCCATGGCTGCTACTGACAGCAGCACGATGCTGTCCGAAATACCGGTCTGGTAAGCAAAATTCCGCAACCAGAAATTCATCGCGAAGTAAGCCAGTGGCAAGGCCAGCAAAGCTGCCAACAGCATCATTAAAATAAATTCCCCGGAAACCAGATAAACAATATGCTTCGCACCGGCGCCCAACACTTTTCTGATCCCGATTTCCTTTGTTTTCAGCCGTACCGTAAACGATACCAGGCCCAACATGCCCATACAGGCAATAAAAATGCTAAGCCCTGAAAAGTAGTTGAATAAGGTCATCATGCTGAGTTCTGTTTTGTATTTCTGGTCAAAAGCCTGATCTAAAAACTCATATTCAAAAGGGAAATCCGGCAGCACTGCTTGCCAGGTTTCCTTTATCTTATCTACCTGCTCGGGTTTTACACTGATTAATACATTCACCGGATGTTCCGTATTGTAAAGTAATAGTAAGGGTTCTATTTTTTTGTGTAAAGAAGCATAATGAAAATCGCGCACTACTCCCATTACTTTACTGCTTTCCGTTTCTGAAAAATGAATTTCCTGTCCAACAGGTTGTTCCCACCCTACTTTTTTTACAAAAGCTTCGTTCACCAATACCTGACTGCCCTGTATTTCCGGATTAAAATTAACTCCATCGATTAAAGGAATATGCAGCACTTTTAAATAATTTTCATCCGCATTAAGTCCATAAGCTGAAATTTCATGAGTTTCTCCTTTATTTTCTATAGAAAAGGTATTGATCATTAATAAAACATCGGGCCGGGCGCTCATGGAAACCCCTGTAGCACTTGAATTTTGTAATATTTTATTCTTAAGCACATCAATCTGCTGTATGGCAACCGAATCGTCGGGTACACCCAATGATAATATCTGCTGATTGTATCCCAGGTTTTTGCTGCTCATAAACTGAATCTGGCTCCGTACTACCAGCGTACTGATGATCATACACAAAGCCAGGGTAAACTGCAC
>JBGTIS010000052.1:0-6177 GCA_041745535.1 Cyclobacteriaceae bacterium
GAAAAGGTATTCCATTCGGTATCCAGGGCCGATCTGTCGCCCGATCCGTTGGCGGAACCACCACCTATTAAGATGCCACCGCCTACATCAGCCAGTGAAATCATCTGGCCGTCTCGGTAGCTGTCGTCCCACAGTCGATTATAAATCCCATTAAGGGCCAGATTAGCTTCATCCGCGGTATGATAAAAATCATCAACGCCCACCTGGCTGTACAAGGTTTCATCCAGTGCCTCTTTACAACCGGAAAAGCCTAATAGCAGTACGGTAATCAGCGCCGTGGCTAACTTTAGTACAGGGTTTTTAATTATATTTTTCATAGTAATACTTTGTTTAAATGTTTAAAATCCAAGTCTGACGTCTAATCGGTAGATTCTGGACGGAGGATATCCGAAACGGTCCATGCCCTTGGTGGTATTGCTATTTCCGTAAGAGTTTACTTCAGGATCGTACCCGGAGTAGTTGGTAATGATGGCCAGGTTATCGGCCGCTACACCGACCTGAATATTTCGGAAAGTATTGCCGATTTTCCATTTTTGAACCGGTAAGTTATAGGATAATGTAACATTTCCGATGCGCAGGAAAGAACCGTCTTCAATCAACAGCGAACTTATCCTTTGCGGATTAGAGGCACTGGCTGCCGGGTAGGGGTTATTGGTATTCTCTGGTGTCCAGCGTTGCATTCGCTTGGCGGAAGTACCCAAACCATCCAGGGCCAATTGCTGGGTGGTCAGGTTCAGGATATCGTTGCCATATTGCCCGTACATAAATACGTGCAGGCTGAGTTGCTGGTACGAAAAGTCATTGGTAACCCCAAAACTAAAATCAGGATTCGGGTCTCCCAGATAAATATCATCATTTTCGGTGTCATAGGTGCCGTCACCATCTACATCTTTATAGCGGATGTCGCCTGGCCTTGCCGCGGGCATGGTGCCTACCTCATTAATTTCTTCCTGCGATTGCCATATGCCGTCGTACACAGAACCAAAAAACTGACCCACCGCATAGCCTGGTTCCATTCGGGCCACATTTTTGGCATGCGGATTTACATTGCCGCCGCCTACCCATCCGGTCCACAAATAAGGGGCGCCACCAAGGGACAGGATTTTGTTCCGGTTGAAAGAAATATTCAAATTCGTACTCCAGTTAAAATCACCGGCCATGTTAATGCTATTAAGGCCAAACTCAACACCCTTATTTTCCATTGAACCTGTGTTTTGCAGTACGCTACTAAAACCTGTCTGGGAGGGTACAGGCACACTAAGCAGCAGGTCGGTGGTAGTTTTATGGTAATAATCAGCAGAGAAGGTTAACCGGTCGTCAAAAAAGCCCATGTCCGCGCCAATGTTCCATTCGCTTGTTTTTTCCCAGCTCAAATCAGGATTAGCCAGGTTTTGCGGATAAGCGATGGGAGCAGCTGCCCCGTTAAAAATATAAGAACTTCTGGTGCCGAATGAAGTACCAATTTTTGATATGGACTGATACACGCCAATAGATTCGTTACCGGTTTTACCATAACTGGTACGAAGTTTTAACTGGCTGAACAAATCCAACTGCTGTATAAAAGGCTCCTGGTCTACACGCCAGGCAAAGGCTACGGAAGGGAAATAACCATATTTATTGTTTGCCCCAAATTTAGAGGAGCCATCAATCCGCAAAGAGGTGGTAAACAGGTATTTATCCAGCAACGAATAATTTAACCTGCCCAGATAGGAGATCAGCTGCCACTGCCGCGCACTGGTGCTGGGGGTTCTGGGGTTTGTACCCAGGCCCAGGTTATTATAGGAAAATACATCTCCCGGAAATCCCCAGGATTCCGCACCCAAACTTTCTGTATATTCTTTCTGATAGGTAAAGCCACCCAACACGGTGAACCGGTGCACATTGTTAATGGCTTTCTGATAGGTAAGTGTATTGGCATTGATCCAGTTGATGTTGCGGATGCTGGACTGACTGGCTTTACCTCCTGCTCCCGCGGCACCTTCAGAGCCGATCGGATAATAAGCATGCCAGCGAAAATCGTTGATATCGGCGCCAAACCGGATATTCAGGTCAAGGCCTTCCAGGATGTTATAGTTGGCCGCGATGTTCCCCAGCAGGCGCAGGGTATTGCCCAGCTGTTTGTATTTCTCTGTCATTACCAAAGGGTTCTCGCGACCTCCCCCATATGGAAAATTAGCAAGACTGGTAGGTTGCCCGGTACTGTCTCTGGCAGGAATAGTAGGGATCGCCTCATACAAAGCGTCGATGACATTAGATACGCCCTCATAGCCTTTGGTATCGGTAGGCACCACTTTATTGTTGGTAGCGGTAAACATTAAACTTTCGTTAATCGTAAGCCGCTTATTAATATCGGCATCCATATTAATGGTAGCGCCGTACCTTTTAAAATTGGTACCGCTGATGATGCCATCCTGACCAGTATAGTTGCCGGCAATCAGATAGCGCAAACCTTCGTTGCCACCGGAAAAAGACAGTTTGTACCTTTGGCTGGGGGCTGTACGGAATACCTCATTCTGCCAGTCGGTACCTTCTCCAAAAGAGGCGACCTGCGCGTCAGTGAATACCCGGTTTTGTCCCAGCAGATCGGCCCTTTCATTGGCCTGCTGTGCCCATTGGCCTGCGGTTAAGAAATCCAGCTTATTACTAAGTTTTTGCACGCCCAGTGAAGTTTCAAAGTCGATATTATGCAGGCCCGCTTCGCCACGTTTGGTGGTGATCAGCACCACCCCATTAGCCGCTCTGGAACCATAAATGGCTGTGGCTGAGGCATCTTTCAGTACCTGTATGGAAGCGATCTGGGAAGGATCAATGGAATTCATCGGATTGGGCGGTGCGCCAAAAGTTCCCGGATCATTCTGACCACTGGTGGGCAAATCAGTTGAAATAGGTACTCCGTCTATCACATACAAGGGCTGACCACCCGCCGACAAGGAAGCGGTACCGCGTATTTGCACCGAAATACCGCCGCCGGGGGCAAATGAATTTCTTCTCACATTCACACCGGCTACCTTGCCCTGTAAGGCCTGGTCTGGGGTGCTAATGGTATTTGCCTCCAGATCTTTGCTGGATACGCTGGCAACCGATCCGGTAAGGTCTTTTTTCTGCTGCGTGCCATACCCAATCACAATTATTTCTTCCAGAGATTTTACATCTGGCGCCATTTCAATATTAATGGTAGACTGGCTTCCGATCACTATTTCCTGGCTGGTATAACCGATTGAAGAAAACACCAGAACCGCTGCCTCATCGCTAACGGTTAGCCTGTAGTTTCCCTGTATGTCGGTTACGGTTCCGGTGGTTGTTCCTTTTACCACTACATTCACGCCCGGCAAGGGGGCATCGTTTTCATCAATTACCTTGCCCTGGATATTTTTTTCCAGACTCGGAGAGGGGCTTATAAAATGAAAGGTACCGGCTTCATTTGAGATGGTTTTATAACCTGAAAACGTGTTATCAGACAAGGTTCTATCAAGTTCTTTGAACTCAAATCCATAGGAGTCCCATGGAAGTAAATAAACACTCAGGCTTAACGACCAGCATAAGCCGTGTAAAATCTTTTGGTGAATTTGTTTAATGTGTCGCATAGTGATATATGTTAGGTTATAGGTTTCCTCTTGGCCATAGTTTTCGCGCAAAACGCTGGCATCAGATTTCATGAATGACCATTTTCCGTCGGGGTCAATGGTGTGAAGGGGCTAACAAGGCAAAAGTATGCCTATAGAAGTGTGAAATAAGAATTCAATCATTAGCACCTTCATTGTGTACAACAGAACTAAAAAGAGTGAAAGAAAATCATTCTGAATTTATGAGTGGCATATAGTTGTGATACACCTTGAAAAATAAGGTTAGCCCCAATGGTTTCCCTATGTTAGGACAAAACTATGGGTTATGGTTTATCAAATCTTTCGTTACTTAAATTTGAAAAATTTTCTTTTCTGATTATTTACCTTTAAAGTTTTTCATAGCAAAAGTTGTTTTAATTACGTGATTTTTTTAACTGGCTACTGGTGATGCGAACTGACTGTTTTCGCCTGCGGTAACTTCTATCAAACAAATATATCCAGATATACTACCTCTTCAGATACGGGCATAATACCGTGTTTTCTCAACGAATTAAAATAGAGACTATCTCCTGGTTTCAACAGGTACTCTACATCGCCTACCTGCATTTTCATTTCTCCACGAATCACATATATGAATTCCTCGCCTTCGTGGGATACCCGGTGTGGCTTAACCACTCCTTTTTTTGCTACAAAAAGAAAAGGTTGCATTTTCTTTTCATGCACTTCCGAGGCATACGGATAAATTTCATACCCTTTATCGGTCGGACTTAAATTTTCTTCCGCTTTCTGCTGGCAGGTCATCACGGCCGTTACCCAATTGTCCTGTTCCAGTATACTTGACATATTGGTCCCCAACGCCTGTGATATCTTTACCAATGCTGCCACAGAAGGTACCGTTTTATTATTTTCTATTTTGGAGATCATACTTTTTGACAATTCGCTTAAGTCCGCGATTTCCTGTAAAGTCCTGTTTTGATTCACACGCAAAATCCTGATGCGATCCCCGATATTGAGTTTATTAGAAACAGAATCTGATACCATTTGTGGAACTATGTTTATGTTCATTCAACAATGTTGAATAAAAGTAAACCTTTTTATTTATAAAACAAATTTACGAATGCGATTTTTTTACATTTTTTTAATTTACGTGGCTAATACTAAAACAATTAAATACTAAGCGCTTTAAACAGCGTTTATTTTGCGATTTCTAGTTGTATTGCTATAAAGAGAAACTTTTTGTACAGGCCGGCAAACAATAGAAATAAATAAATAACAGTTCAAAATAGGTCATATCCATAGTCTGACTAAATTGGCCTTCTATTTATTTTCCCAACTCCGCGATATATTTGTTAAGGAAATGTAAAGAGATTTATTGAATCAGGGGTTTAGCCTGTAATCGTATTTTTCATTATTAATACTATCAAAATTGGAAATTCAGATACTGCAGAATATATGCGTCATGTTCGCCGTGGCCATTGGGGTGGTCATTATCTGCAATACTTTAAAAATCCCGTTCCTGATCGGATATTTATTAACAGGTGTGTTGCTAAGCCCGAACACTTCTTCTCTGTTGGGCGAAGCCCATGAGGTAGAGATGTATGCCGAAATTGGTGTAGTATTGCTGCTGTTTACCGTAGGGCTTGAGTTTTCATTTTCAAATCTGAAGAAGCTCCGGAAATATGTGCTGCTGGGCGGCTTGTTTCAGCTTGTATTTACCATTGGCCTTACGGCTTTACTGATTAACCTGATGGGACGCCCCCTTGAGGAAAGTATTTTTTGGGGCTTTGTGATTTCCCTGAGTAGTACCGCCATTGTGATTAAGGTGCTGCAGGATAAGATCATGCTGGCCAAACAACATGGTAAAATCATACTTTCGTACCTGCTGTTTCAGGATATTGCCCTGGTACCACTGATGTTGTTTACGCCTATTCTGGCCGGGAAAGGCGGAGACCCTATGATGGAAATAGGTATGCTGCTTGTAAAATTGCTGGCCATGGGGCTGATTGCCTTTGTGCTTTCCAAATGGACCATTCCCTGGTTTCTGAAAAAAATCATGACCCTGCAAAGCCAGGAAGTATTTCTGATTGCCACCATCTTAATTGTTACCGGCATCGCCATTCTGACCTCGTACCTGGGCTTGTCGTTGTCGCTGGGGGCTTTTATTGCCGGACTTATTATTGCCGAAACCGACTATAACAAGATCGCTATTTCCTGTTTTATCCCATTCCGGTATGTGTTTATCTGCTTCTTTTTTATCGCCATGGGCATGTTGCTGGATTATCATATTTTTATCAGCGACTGGCAATCGGTGCTGTTCTGGCTGGTATTTGTGTTATTGGTGAAGGTAGCCGCTGGCTTGCTGGCCTCGCTGGTGCTGAAGGTTTCTTTAAAAACTTCCCTGATTGTCGGCATCAGCATTGCCCAGATTGGTGAATTTTCTTTTGTGCTGTCGAAGTCAGGTCAAACGCTCGGCCTGATCAGCGCGCACGACTATCATGTTTTTCTGGCGGTAGCCATTCTAACTATGGCTCTTGCGCCCATACTGGTGGCCAACGGAGAAAATATTGAGCGGTTTTTTACCAAACGACTGCGATTTGGAAAATCAGTTGTTTAA
>JBGTIS010000053.1:0-1758 GCA_041745535.1 Cyclobacteriaceae bacterium
TTGTTTGTAGGCATTGAACATATTGGGATAATCCTGTTTGGAAAGCACCACTTCATCACCTTTCTTCAGATCAAGACCAAAAATAATTGTATCCAGCGCTTCGGTAGCATTGCGGTTAATGGCGATTTCTTCGGGAGAACAACCGGACGCAGCAGCCAGCTTCATGCGCAAAGGTTCACGGCCCTGGTCCAGTACCTGCCACATATAGTAGGAAGGCGCTTCATTGGAATACCGATAATACCGGTCTACGGCATCCTGCACAATTTTTGGCTGCGGACTTACTCCGCCATTGTTCAGATTAATCAGGTTGGGCGAGACCGTATAAGCCTGCTGAATACTGCGCCACAAGTCTTCATCCTGTGCCGCCGCTGCCGGGCTCAACCGGTTCAGGCACACCAGTGCCTGTTTAATATCTTCGGCAATGGCTTGGGAAAGAAACGGACTGATGGAAAGCGTACCTGTAAAGGCGGCAAATTTTTTAAGAAAATTACGGCGAAGCGGTTGCATACAATGAAAGGTTGATTTAAAAATGTTTACTGCCTCAATTTAATGTTATTATCAAGACCAAGCATATTTTTATTAAAATTTGCCCTACAGTTTGTTAAAGCGCAAAGTTTTGTTTTGAATCATACCCCATCTGTCTTTTGTTGCTTTGTCTAACACCATACAAGCTTCCCTTTTACAATACCACTGACATCAGCACATAAAAGCCTTATCCCGAATGGATAATATATTTATAACCCATAAAACCGGTGCTATGTGCGACCCCTACAGGGTCGTATCATCTCATTCATATTATTTTCTATAAATATTTGAATCCTTCGGATTCTGTTTTATTGCACCCCGAATTAAATACACTTTGCTTATTATAGAGAAGGGATTACAGATTGATGGAATTATAAAAAGGAAATAGTAAAAACCTGTGATTGTTTTACATCGGTAAGGAAACAGCTGAAAGCCAGTTGCATTACCATCCAAATCATTATTCCTTAGCGGTTTGGTTGTAGCTGAATATATTGCTCATGTTTCTCAAGCATCAAAAAGTAAAAGTTATGGTTTTGTGGGGGAAGGTCCGAAAGATAATTGGTAAAAACAGCCCTATGCGCTATATAACAACTTTTTGTGCTATGCGTTGACTTTGGTCAGTCATACAGCAACTCAACAGGAAATCCCTGACTGAAAGTGCCAAGTTGCCTGCAGTCAGGGTTTTTTTTGCTTCCCATCCCTGTTTTCCACCTGAAAAATCATCAAAAACCTCCTGTGGTTTCGAGTAAAACCTCCTGTGGTTTCGAGCAAAACCTCCTGTGGTTTCGACTAAAACCACCTGTGCTTTTGAAAACCGGGTCTTTACGAAATTTTAGAAATAAAAAAACAAAAATATTTTCTAAATCTGATCTTTCAGAATCAGCCTTTCGGGTAACTTCTGCGGAATAACTGCATCAAAACCAAGTAATTAATGCAAAAACGCTCTGTTTCCAAAGGTACAAAGAGCCAGCATACAGGATATAAAAACCTCCCATATCCTTCCACAGTATACCACTGCCCTCAAGCGGTTCTGTTTTTCATGCAACCATTTTCCTCAAGCAGTAAGCTTTCATAAAGTAGTCCCATCCTCTTCAGAAAAAGATTTATTATATTCAACACCGGATTAAGGAAATACGGTAAATACGTAATAAAGCGAGGCAACCCACCAATTGCGGTTATCCGGATGTTGTGTACCACATAAAAATCCATTAATAAGTAATTAAAAGTTCAATT
>JBGTIS010000054.1:0-86994 GCA_041745535.1 Cyclobacteriaceae bacterium
CAACCACATTGCAGGGCCGCGGAACGCCTGAGTCACTGTCACTCAACCATTTTGCAGGGCTACAAAACGACTGAGGAGCAGTCACTCAACCACATTGCAGTGCTGCGGAACGCCTGAGTTACTGTTACTCAACCACTCTGCAGGGCCGCGGAACAACTGTGCGACAGTCACTTTACCATTCCACACCCCCATTTCGTACCTCAAACCATTATTTGACCTGTGGCGGATAATGACTGATAGATACGGTAGCTTCGCGACTCTTCACCCCCGGCCTGTGTCCCACAGGACGTAACGATCAGGTGCCTCACCAATTACCCCTAATTAGGGAGTGTATAAATAGCCCCCATCACGAACTACATACTGCCCGCATCCGTGCAAAAGTGATCGCAAATGAACACCTTATAAAACAGGAACAGGCCCATAACAGACATCAGGGCCTATAATAAGCATGGCACAGGGATTGAAACACGATAGTGATTATCATGCGCATCATCAATCCCTGGCCCTATGTTCCGACACAACCTGCTCCTGATTTACCGCACCTTCAAGCGATTCAAAACCACGTTTTTCATTAACCTGATCGGCCTTTCTACCGGACTGGCCTGCGCTTTACTTATTTACCTGTGGGTGAATGATGAGCTGAGCGTGGATAAATTTCATGAAAAGGATAGCCAGCTGTATCAGGTAATGGCCAACCACGAAAATACCGATGGTACTGAAACCTGGAATGGCACACCAGGTCTGCTGGCTAACGCCTTAAAGGAAGAAATTCCCGGCGTAGTGTATGCGGTTTCAGGAACAGATCCTAAGTGGTTTGGGCAGTGCGCGCTGGGCGTTGGCGATGAGCAAATCAAAGCTGCCGGGCAATTTGCCAGTCAGGACTTTTTCAACGTTTTCTCTTATAATCTTATTCAGGGAGAGCAGAATCAGGTATTGGCAGACAAAAGCGCTATTGTTATTTCGCGGTCGCTGGCCGAAAAGTTATTCAATAATAAAGAAAGTGTGATCGGCGAAACAGTAGCCTGGCAAATGGGCGATGTCGCCAAACAGTTTATGGTTTCCGGTGTTTTTGAAGATGTTCCTTCCAGCGCTTCTGTCCAGTTCGATTTTGTATTACCCTTCGATTACTTTCAGGATGAACTGGTAACCTATCCTTTCTGGAATAATAATTACGCTATCACTTATCTGATCCTAAATAAGGATGTGAATATTGAGGCATTCAATCATCAGATCGCTGATTTTGTGAAAAACAAAAATGGAGAACCAAATGTTACCCTGTTTGTCCAGCCTTATTCAGAGAACTACCTGTATGGCAACTTTGAAAATGGTAAACAGGCAGGCGGCCGGATAGAATACGTCAGATTGTTCTCTATCATTGCCATTTTCATACTCATTATTGCCTGCATTAACTTCATGAACTTGTCTACAGCCAAAGCTTCCCGTAGGATTAAGGAGGTGGGCATTAAAAAAGCCATAGGAGCTGGCCGAAAAGCGCTGATTTTCCAATACCTGGGTGAGTCGCTGCTCATGACTTTCATCTCATTGCTCACAGCCATCATTATTGTTTCACTTTTGCTGCCACAGTTTAATGAGCTTACCGGAAAACAACTCAGCCTTCAATTCGACGGCAATCTTGTTTTGGCGGTTTTGGGTATTAGTTTGTTTACCGGACTTATCGCAGGCAGTTACCCCGCCCTATACCTTTCGGGCTTTAATCCGGCTGTCGTATTAAAAGGCGCGGTTAGCTCAGGTAAACCGCATACCTCAATAGGCGAAGTGTGGGCACGCAAAGGACTGGTGGTTTTCCAGTTTACCCTATCCGTCATTCTGATTGTTTCGGTGCTGGTGGTGTATAAACAAATAGCATTTGTACAAACCAAGAACCTGGGTTTTGACAAAGACAATATCATTTATTTTATGCAGGAGGGAAAAGTCGCTGAAAATACTGAAACGTTTATAGCCGAAGCCATAAAGCTGCCGGGAGTTGTCAATGCGGCGGAATCTGATTTTCAGGTAGGCCGTTTAGGCACTACTTATGGGATCGATTGGGCAGGAAAAAATCCTGACGATGATATCCCCTTCTATGAGGTATCGGTGGGCTACAATGCCCTTGAAATGCTGGGGCTTACTATGAAAGAAGGCCGTTCTTTTTCCAGAGAATTTATTTCCGACAGTTCCGCTGTGGTGTTCAATGAGGCAGCTATTAAAGTAATGGGTCTTAAAAATGCGGTCGGCGAGCCGATAGCGCATTATTCCGGAGATAAACACATTGTGGGTATAGTAAAAGACTTTAACATGGAAAGCCTTTACCATGAGATAAAACCGTTGATGTTCAGGTTTGACCCGAAAAACACCCATACGGTTATGATGAAGATCGCGGCAGGAAAAGAGCGGGAAGTAATCGCGGCACTTCAGCAGTTGTATCAAACGTACAACGCGGGACCTCCTCCAGACTATCGTTTTCTGGATGCGGATTATCAGGCACTTTATACCGCTGAGCAAAGAGTATCTACCTTGTCCAAATATTTTGCCGGTATTGCCATTCTGATTTCCTGCCTGGGGCTGTTTGGTTTAGCTGCTTTCACCGCCCAAAGAAGGCTCAAAGAAATCGGTATTCGCAAAATATTAGGTGCCAGTGAGTTTGGCATTGTTCGCCTTTTATCCGGTGATTTTACCAGAATGGTACTAATTGCCATTGTAATCGCGTTACCCATTAGCTACTTCATCGCCAGAAACTGGCTGGCTGGATTTGCCTACCGCATTGATCTGGAATGGTGGTTCTTTATTGGTGCCGGGATTTTGGCTTTACTCATTGCCTGGTTTACCGTTGGATTGCAAACCATAAAAGCCGCCAGGGTGAATCCCACAAAGTGCCTGAAAGATGAGTAACTATGCTTTTTAATTAGTAAATTTTAACATACCAAAACAACCAATCCTATGAAATACCTATTGTTATTATTCGTGCCGCTATTCACCCATATCGCCTGCGCGCAGGAAACTGATACCCGAAAAGTTTCAGATTTTAGTAAGATTGAAGCCGGTGGCAGCTTTGATGTAATTGTGGAACAGGGCAATGAAAATGTTGTTACCATCGAGTCCCGAGGGATTGATCCTGAAAAAATAATTACCGAAGTAAAAGGTGATGTATTGAAAGTATTCCTGGAAAAAGGAAATTATAACAACGTGAATGCCACCGTATACATCACCTACGAAAATCTGGAGGCACTTAGTGGTTCCGGGTCGGGCAACCTGATCAGCAAATCAGACCTTTCCGTACCGACATTCAAACTGAGCAACAGTGGTTCTGGGGAATTGCGAAGCGAGGGCAACATCAAAGCCGATCAGCTCTCTATTGATATGAGCGGCAGTGGCGATGTGGAAGTAGCCTCCCTGGAAAGTGAAGACCTGGATGTGTCCATGTCCGGTTCCGCCAACCTGGAGGTGGATGCCGGTTCCACCAACAGCATTTCCATCCATAAATCAGGATCGGGAGATGTAAAAGCTTATGGTTTGAAAACCGATGTATGTGCGGTGAATATGAGCGGTTCGGGCACGGTAGCCATCAGTGCTGAGAAATCTATTGAAGGCAATATATCCGGTTCAGGAAAAATCAACTACCGGGGCGCCGCGGTAATCAATAAATTTAAGTCCAGCGGTTCCGGTGAAATAACCAGGAACTAAAAACATTGCCCAATCCATGTAATGCTTTCATTCCCTGATCGTCATCCTGGTAAAAAGATTTCTTTTACTATACTACCCCCTTTTGTCCTGGCCTGCCTGGGTTGAGGACAAAGGGTTTATGCTAACTCATCCGAATATTTCAATTCAACCATACCGGCATGTTACGACACAATCTTTTACTTACCTTCCGCAACTTTAAACGCTATAAAAGTTCTTTTTTCATCAACCTGATCGGACTTTCTACCGGATTGGCCTGTACCATTCTGATTTACCTGTGGGTAACCGATGAACTGCGCATGGATACATTCCACGAACAGGACGACCAGTTGTATCAGATCATGGAAAATGTAGACCAGGCCGGCGGGATGATTACCCGACAAACCACCGCAGGACCAATGGCAGAAGCTTTGGCGAATGAAATGCCGGAAGTAGAAAACGCGGTAACGGCCACCCCCAGTTATATCAATGCCTATACCCTTACAGTGAACAACCGGGATATCAAGGCAAAGGGACTGTATGCCAGTACCGACTTCTTTAAAATGTTTTCCTATGCGCTGATACAGGGCGATAAAAGCCAGGTTTTGTCAGACAAAAAAGCGATTGTACTATCGGAAACACTGGCGATGAACTTATTTGGCACCACTGAAAATGTGGTGGGCAAAGCGGTGGAATTTCAACATGACGAACCCTACCAGGTTGCCGGCATTTTCAAAGACATACCCGCCCGCTCTTCCATACAATTCGATTTTGTACTCACTTTTGAAGGATTCAGAGATAAAAATGAATGGGTTACCAGTTGGGGTAATACAGCCCCTCAGACTTTTGTATTACTCAAAAAAGGCAGTGATGTAGCACAGTTTAATCGTAAGATCGCGGATTTTGTGAGAAATAAAACCAATGGTGAGGTCGATCACCGTACGCCGTTTGCCACCCGCTATTCGGATACCTACCTGTATAACAAATACGAAAATGGCGTACAGGCCGGGGGCCGCATTGAATATGTACGATTATTTTCCATTATCGCTTTATTCATTCTGCTCATCGCCTGCATCAATTTTATGAACTTGTCTACCGCCCGGGCATCCAGAAGAGTAAAGGAAGTGGGCATCAAAAAAGCGATGGGCGCCCGCAGAACCGCGCTTATTTATCAGTATATCGGAGAATCTACCTTAATGACGTTTGTGTCGTTGCTGGTAGCTTTGTTGCTGGTGCTGTTGTTGCTACCGCAGTTTAATACCATTACGGAGAAACACCTCACCCTCCACTTCGATGCAACGCTGGTGGTATCGCTGCTGGGCATTGTATTATTCACCGGACTGGTGGCGGGTAGTTACCCGGCCCTGTACCTTTCCGGTTTCAATCCGGCTACCGTATTGAAGGGCGGAGGTGCCATTAGCAAACTCAATAGTCTGGTAGGAGAAGTATGGGCACGAAAAGGGTTGGTGGTTTTTCAGTTTACCCTGTCCATCATCCTGATCGTATCGGTTTGGGTGGTATACCAACAGATAGCGTTTGTCCAGAATCAGAATCTGGGATATGAAAAAGACAATGTATTACTCTTTAGCAGAGAAGGGCCGCTGCGGGAGGATGAAAAACTAAAGACTTTTCTTTCCGAATTAAACCAGGTGCCGGGCGTATTGGACGCCTCCAGTTCAGAGCATGACATGACGGGGCACAATGGGGGTACGTATGGTGTGTTATGGCCCGGAAAGGACCCTGACGATAAAACTGAGTTTGAACGGGTAGCGGTAAATTACGGCATGATCGAGATGTTAGGCATTACCATGAAAGAAGGCAGATCTTTTTCGGAAACATTCGGTTCGGAACCAGATAAAATCATCTTCAACGAAGCCGCCATTGAATTTATGGGCCTTACTGACCCGATTGGGAAAGTAGTGAAGCTGTGGGGTGATGACAAAGAAATTATAGGCGTAGCGAACGACTTTCATTTTGATTCGTTTCGTGAAGTAGTAAAACCGCTGTTCTTCCGATTGGCCCCGGAGGCTACCAATTATATTATGGTAAAAATTGAAGCCGGAAAAGAAAGGGAAACGCTGGGTTCGCTGCGGCAATTCTACCAAACCTTTAATCCGGGTTTCACCCTCGATTACCGCTTTCTGGACGAAGATTACCAGGCCCTGTATGTAGCCGAACAGCGGGTGTCCATCCTGTCAAAATATTTTGCCGGCATTGCCATCCTGATTTCCTGTTTAGGACTATTCGGACTGGCCGCTTTTACCGCCGAACGTCGATTAAAAGAAATCGGTATCCGCAAAGTGCTGGGCGCCAGCAACCTGGGTATCGTATACCTGCTGTCTGGCGACTTTACCAAAATGGTGCTGACAGCGATATTCATCGCCTTGCCCGTTAGCTACTTCCTCACCCAACGGTGGCTGGCGGGCTTTGCTTTCAGCATTGATTTGGCCTGGTGGTACTTTGCCGGCGCCGGACTCCTGGCGTTACTAATCGCCTGGTTTACCGTAGGACTGCAAACCGTAAAAGCAGCCGGCGTGAATCCGATAGATTGTTTGAAGGATGAATAAATTAACCAGGCACCTTTATTTACTTCTTAAGTCAATATGCGGTAGTTTTTGTTCGCTTTCCATCTCGTTGATAGCTCGTTCTATCAGAGGAATATGAGTCGCAAGGGTTTTATATCGATTGTCGTAAGTTATAAGTACTATTGCCTGATGAACGCGAACTTCTTCATCTTGGTAACAGCGAGAGAAATGTCGCTCATCAAGTAGGTCTAAGTTCACCTGACCATCATAGCTTTTGGGCCTACCCGGCTTTTTAGATTTACCACCTTGACGGTTCGCCGCCGATAGAGATACTTCAGACGGGCATCTTTTCTGAGTTTACTAATCAACCGCAAGCCCGTGTTGCCCATTAGTGTATCTACAAAAGGCTTGAAAATTTAGAGGCTTTGGACCTAATTCAAATTATCAAAAAGCCTGTTTCCAATAATAAAAAACTTTCGAATTCAGAAATCTTTGAATCTGTTTACAGTGTAAAGTTTTTTTGGAGCGTGAACTGCACAATGGGCGTACTGATGTAATTGTTGGTTCCTGTTTTGTCGTATTGGTGCATAAATCCGGTTTGAAAGTTGGTGGTATTATTAAACTTATACCCAAGGCCCAGGTACAGCCAGTTCCTGGTAAAATCGGTAGGGCGCAGCTTGCTGTCCTGATCAAACCAGATTTCATCAAATCCATTAAAAAATATACTTTGAGCGTCGTCACCAAATTTGATGATGTCGAAACTTATTACAAACCGATACCGGAAACGATTGGCGTAATCATTTCCCTGGATCGTGTATTCGCCCTGCTGATTGTCTATGTGATTGACCCACCGGTTTTCCTGCCGGAACCGGTTTTGCATATGGACGTTGCCGACGTCAAATTTCAGTAATACCTGCTCCCAGATGTTATGCTCATTTCTGGCAATAGGCAACGCATAAGGCTCATACGGATTCACTCGGATAAAAGAATAACCGAATGAAACTTCCAGATTGGGATTAAAATGGTAATCGAGCGAAGGGCGGATCAGCAGTTGTCCCTGGTCTTTCAGAAAGCTTCCGGTACGCTCATGCAGTTCGTTGGTGATGCTCAATTTGTCGGAAAGATTAAACCGGTTCAGCAGCAGGAACCACGAATTCAGATTCCCGTCAGTTACTTCCTGGGCATAAGCTGTAGTGTTGGCAGTTAGTATCCAAACCAGTACGATCCAGATTAATTTTTTAAAATTGGTAATCATTGCAATTATAAAAGTTATACAGTCATAAAAAAATTTTATTCAGGCACCTTCCTATAAAAAAATCAGGAACCTTAGGGTAAGTAAAGTTTTTTCTTCGCAGAGAAAACTTTACCGGCGTAAGTTAGGAAAATTACACCTTTTCTGTTTCTGATACGCTTCTTTGAGTGGAATTAATATGTATTTTATGGCGCTTTTCTTTTAATTCTATAAACCTTTTTCAGCTTTTTCATAGCCAGTTCATGTTCGGAAGCAGCCGTGTGGTTTTCCAGTCCAGTCAGCACAAAATCTGCCAGGATGTAATTTTTATGGTTTGAAATCAAAGAAAATATTTGGTGGCAAATTCTTCACTGATTATCAGGCACTATTTCTCCTGAAGTTATTTTTATGATTCAATGCATTCATTCTATCTGAATAGTCTTCTGCCTGATCAATTTCTGATATTTGATTTTCATATCCTCTGGTATGAAACTTATGTCAATAAAGTCGTACCATTTCTCTAACGATCTTTGAAACCTGGTAAAGATATTGTCAATGGATCTGTCATCAATATCGAACCTGCTCATAGACTCTAAAAAATCCTTTCTTTTAATGTTCCGCTTCTTTCCATTGAGGTTTAAGGCTAATTCTTCTGTATCTCCTTCTACCACTAAAGCAGAGGCTACCATGTCATAAGCAGGACACAGTGTATAACCTATACCTGGTTGGTTAATTAATGAGAAGTTCTTGAGGTGCATATCGGCATTGCCTGTTAAAAATGAAAATATGACCTGTTCAAAGAAATTAATGATGTCCAGCAAAGGGTTTTCAGCATATTGAATAATGGCTTTACCTATCTGCTCGTAGGATCCCTTATACTTTTGTTCAGTTAGCCTTTCGGTCAGTTGACACATATCTTCCATATGAATCTTTTGCTTCTTTAACCTGTCAACCCGCTTTGTGATGTAAGCCAGTTCTCCTGATTGTAATCTGATTAAGCTATGAGGCACTGTGGTATCGCATTGCTTTATTAATATGCTTCTATACTCACTGCGCCAATACAGGCGCGGCAACAGACCAGTAACAATCCCATTCTATCTCGGGCATCTAGTTTCCAGTTTTTTTCAGCAATTTCCAGTAGCCAGCCTTCCGGAATCAATCCATCAAAGAAGGGAAACAGGATATTGCTTTGATATTGCTTTGCTGTTTTGGGAAAAGTTAAACTGATAGCGGAAGTATCTGCCAATACCAGGTAGTTAGTATTATAAGAGAAAGTGTAGCCATTTTCATCTTCAATTAACTCTCCGGCCAGTTGATTGTGCATATATACTTTAGCTTTTCTCATGCAACAGTTTATCTCGATTGATAGGGATTGGACCTAATTCTTGTCCGAACAATTTTAATACCTGATTGACTTTATCCATTCTTAGCGTATCTTTCCCTTGCTCCAGATCACGTATAAACCGTAAACCAACGCCAGCTTTTTGTGCTAACTGGGGCTGCGTAAGTCTTAGCTTTTTTCTGCGATCCTTTAAAAATGAAGATAATGTATTTATTTCCTTATCCATATAATATACCCCTTTGGGTATAAATATAATAATTTAAATGTAATTATACCTTATTGGGTATATAATAATCAATATAATTAAGAAATATACCCTATCAGGTAGTGTACTCACAGGATTTCGTATTCTTGCTTCTTAATCAAATCTAGTTGCACTGCTTCAGTTCTCTGAAATGTGAATGCAGTAGATTGAGTGCCATCCCACGTGTATACGAAATATTGCTCAAATTCTGGTGTAATAGCAATTGTTTCAGCGCTGCGACCAGCCTCTGGACTGAGTATTTGGAATTCTGCAAGGCTAGGAAATAACTGAATTTGTGTTTGGGAGGTTGGCTGCACGATTTCAGATTGACGGGCTGAAACCAAGCCCAGTAGCAGAAGATTTTTTTCATGTAAGTAACTGATTTTAAGTTTATTAGATAAGTAATAATAATCAAATCAGGGAACCTATGACAATTTTAGTATAATTATTTTTACAAAGAATATTCTTAATTATTGTTATATTATGGAAAAATTCCCAAGTTGGAATGAATTATTTGGTGCTCATGTGCAGCAAGCAATATGGATAAACGTAAATGTGAATCAAAAGACAGCTACAGACTTCTCCTTATTCCTGAGGAAATTGCTACTAATTATAGTGAAATAACTTATATTCAAGCTGCCGACGGCCATATTGATATTATCTGCTCTAACTGTGATAACCTGATTGCTTCATGTGTGGAGGAAAGTACAGTATCTAAATTAAGTGGCAATGTAATAAAATGTGATCTGTGCAAAAAGTATCTTTTCATAAATGATATTCCTACAGAGCGTGTAAGACAGTATCATAATTATAATAATTTAAATTATCAATCTAGGTATAATGATTCCCAATATTCGTTATTAATAACTCAATTACCACAAATTTTATGTGCTTATCTTAGTAAACTTGTTTATCCCGATCATCGTTCAGGAACTTTTCCAATTAATGTTGTTTTGCATGAGATTAAACAGGCTCATAAGGAAGGGCTAATATTAGAAAGAGATACTAAGCTAGGGAAATTAACGATTTTAAAAAATAAGTTGATTTTAGTAAGTAAAAGGCCTGATATTCATGAGAGATTTAAAAATAAATTTAGAAAAGATGATTGGCTCAACAACAGGATAAATTTTAATACAAATCAATTTGAATTATACATTGCAGGCACCCTGATTGAAAAGAATATAAAATTTGATATGCCTGATCCGCCTGATTTTGTAATTGATGGGTTCGAAGATCCGTTAAATATAGAGTGTACTAGTTGTCGAAGCGAATACACTTTGGCTAAAAGTGAAGATGCACTGATGGGAAATTTAAAGTGGAAAGTAGAAATTGCTGTTAAAAAAAAATCAAAAAAAGGGTATTGCTCAAAAAATACATTATTATGTATTGAAATAACAAATATACTCTATACACTGATGATGCGTGGATTTAAAGCAAATGATTTAGATTTTGAATCATTATACCAAAATGATTTTTATGGATATGGTGGAATTGTTTTGTATTATGGGCATTATGATGTTGGAAGGCACACTTTCAGATTTAAATTCGCTCCTCTTAATCCATTAGAAAACACCCCAAAACATTTGCTCTCATTGATGAAAATAATGTGTACAAGCTCAACAAATTTAGGTACTTCAGAGGATGATCAATATGTCACCCCTGATTCAATATAATCCCTACTATATCCTTAAGATTACTATTATCTATACCGATCTAGAAAGGCTGAACCCTTCTTCTTAATTAAATAATCTTCTCTGCATTTCTGTGATTTTTCTCGTTCTTTTAGTGCAAGTGATGGCTTTTAATGATGACGTAAATTTTGTTACCACTTTGTTCCGATACAGATTTGAGACAAATTGTTTAGAAAATAGCCATTTGGTTCCCTCTATGTTCTTGAATGGCAATAAAAAAACCCTAAGCTATTAAAATTTAACAACTTAGGGTTATAACTTGTGATCCCGCTGGGATTCGAACCCAGGACCCACGCCTTAAAAGGGCGTTGCTCTACCAGCTGAGCTACAGAATCATAATGATTAGGCAATGGCGGATCGTAATTCTCTGCTAAATTAAGTATCCTTACTGATTTTTTTGCCTGTTTTCTCTTTTTTAAAAATTTAAGACTTTCGGCAAAAAAATAAAAAAGTCCTGAATGCCTAGCTCCAGGACTCTTTTGTTTGCTATTGGTGATCCCGCTGGGATTCGAACCCAGGACCCACGCCTTAAAAGGGCGTTGCTCTACCAGCTGAGCTACAGAATCATTAATTTAAATTTTAATTTTCTCTTTGCGTTTCTGTAAATTGCGGTGCAAAAATAAGAGGCTATGACAAAAAACCAAAGGGTAGATCATAAATTTACTTTTCTTTTCTTTTTCATTTATTTTCTACCGCTTTTTCAGGCTGCCGCACAGGCACCGGAAATGGAATTACAACGGGCTGATTCATTGTTTGATCAGAAGGAGTATACCGAATCGCTGCGTATTTATCAGGAGCTGTTTCAGCTGCACTGGGTTGCCTCTCCGGCTATGCTGATCAGGATGGCGTATATAGAGGAAGGGCTGGGCGATTATAGTCAGGCCCTGTTTTACCTGAATGAATATTTTATCCAGACCAACGACGAACTGGTACTTTCTAAAATGAAAGAACTGGCCGAAGCGCATAACCTGAAGGGGTATGCCTATGACGATTATGACCTGTTGCAGAATTTTTTCAGGCAATACCGCTACCTTACCATTTTCTCTGTGTTGGGTCTGGCCGTTGCCGGTTTGTTTATTTTTGCCCTGCGCAGAAAAAAGTATGCGGAACGTCCCTACGGCATCGGTGGCTTTTATCTGGTTATTATGCTAATTCTGTTTTTTCTCATCAATTATTCCGATATAGACCGCCGGGCTATTATTGTGTACGACCATTCGTATATCATGAGCGGGCCGTCAGCCGGGGCGGAAGTGATCTATATCAGCGAAAAAGGACATCGGGTACCCGTGGAAAAGCGGGAAGATATCTGGCTGGAAATTCTGTGGGAAGGCCAGAAAGCCTATATCCGGCAGGCCGATGTAGAACTGCTGCATAATTGACCTTTGTACTGCCATAACCATCTGTATTCTTGCCAAATTTGTAGTACAACAATAGTATAAAATTTTACGTAAATGGTTATCCGGATCAATTAACTTAATCATACCGCATGATAGAATCATTTGCTATTGCTAATAAAAAAGAAACCGCCGTTTTGGTGGCTTTAATTACCCAGTCGCAACCGGCTGATAAAGTGGAAGAATACCTGCGGGAACTGGCATTTCTGGCCGAAACCGCTGGAGCCACCACGGTTGGCACTTTTACCCAAAAGTTGGAAAGGCCCGATGTGGCTACTTTTGTGGGGCGTGGTAAAGCGGAAGAAATTAAAAAATTTGTGAAAGCGCAGGAAGCCGATATGGTGATTTTCGACGACGACCTTTCGCCTTCTCAGGTGCGTAACCTGGAAAAAATTATGGAATGTAAAATTCTGGATCGCAGTCTGCTGATCCTGAATATATTTTCCAGCCGGGCAAAAACGTCTCAGGCCAAAACCCAGGTAGAACTGGCGCAGTACCAATACATTTTACCACGACTTACCAAAATGTGGAGCCACCTTTCCAAGCAAAAAGGAGGTATTGGTATGCGGGGACCTGGTGAAAAGGAACTGGAAACAGACCGGCGGATTGTGCGCGATAAAATAGCCTTGTTTGGTAAAAAGCTGGAAAAAATTGACAAGCAAAGCGAAACCCGTCGCAAAGCCCGCTCAAAAGTGGTGCGGGTGGCCCTGGTAGGGTATACCAATGTGGGCAAATCAACCCTGATGAACCTGCTTTCTAAAGAAACCGTATTCGCGGAAAATAAATTATTCGCTACGGTAGATTCTACCGTAAGGAAAGTGGTAATCAATCAGATTCCTTTTTTGCTCACCGATACGGTAGGGTTTATCAGAAAATTGCCCCACACGCTGATTGAATGTTTTAAATCAACGTTGGACGAAGTACGGGAAGCCGACATTCTGATGCATGTGGTAGACGTTTCGCATCCTTCTTTTGAAGAGCAGATTGCCATTGTGGATAAAACCCTCACTGAAATAGGGGCGGCAGATAAACCTACTATTATGGTGTATAACAAAGTAGACCTGCTGCTGGAACAACTGCGGCAGGATAACGGTTATGCCGAAAACGGACATGCCGTGTCTGTACAGGACGAAATTAAACAGCTGGAAACTTCTTATCTGAATAAAGAAAAAAATAGCACCGTATTTATTTCCGCTGCCGAAAAAATCAACCTGAAAGCACTAAGAAAAACGCTTTTCAAAAAAGTATCTAAAAAATACTATCAGATTTACCCGAACTATACGAAAGATTCGGTATACGAAGAGGGCATATGAAATGGATACTGCTTGCGCTGATATTATTTAGCATCTCATTGGTATCCTGCGCCCAGATTTCCGAAGTGGAACAGATCAGGGAAAGTGTTTCGCCGCAGGTTTCTGAAGCGCATATCCGTTTTCTGGCTGCCGATGAACTGAAAGGCAGGGCCATTGGCACGCCTGAACTTGATTTGGCAGCCCGTTATATTGCCGAGCAGTTCAGGAGCTTTGGCCTGCGAACTTTTCCGCAGGCGGATGATTATTTTCAAAAGGTACCTTTATTTAACCATTATCCACCTGAAACTACTGAATTGCAGGTGGATAATCAGGTATTTGGCCAGGGAATGGAAATGGCGGTGGTAAACGGACCAGATGACCAGCTTACCGGCGAACTGTTTTTTTTAAAGGGCCCGGCTGGCGATAATTCTGACCTGAGCGGTAAAATAGTAGTGGCCCAAGGCGATACGGCTACCCAGGAAGAAATATTTGGTTTTTTAACAGCAGGAAAAAAAAAGGCGAATCAGGTAGCTGAACGGGGAGCTTTGGCATATTTAGAAGTATATCAGTATCCTGGAATTCCCTGGTCGGCGGTAGTTGGGGGTTTGCATCAGAAACAAATGCATATTGAAAATCAGGAGGGCGATACCCACATCCCTTTTCTGCTACTTTCAGAAGACACTTTCAGAAAAATTTATACAAAGCGAAAATCTGTTGGTTCCTTAACCATACAGGGTTTCCGCAAGCTTCCCATACCTGCTAAAAACGTGGTAGGATATATACCCGGTACCGATCCTGAATTAAAAGAGCAATATCTGGTTTTATCAGCCCATTACGACCACATTGGTACTACCCAAAGCACGTTATTCACCGATTCTGTGTATAATGGGGCGCGGGATAATGCGGTGGGTACTACCGCTTTGCTCAATGCCGCGCGATATTTTGGTAAAAATCCACCCAAACGTTCTGTGATTTTTTTAGCCCTTACCGCGGAAGAAATCGGATTGGTAGGTAGCCGGTGGTTTGTAGAACATCCGCTTGTACCACTGGAAAAAATAGTTTTTAACCTGAATTCCGATGAAGCTGGTTACAACGATACCACCCTGGTCACGGTAATTGGGCTGTACCGGACCAGCGCGGAACAAAATATTACCCAGGCCGCCCAATTAATGGGATTTGATATTAATGACGATCCCGCCCCGGAGCAAAACCTGTACGATCGGTCCGACAATGTGAGTTTTGCAAAGGTGGGTATTCCTGCCATAAACCTTTCACCGGGAATGACCGGATTTGATCAGGAAATTATGAAATACTATCATAAGGTTACGGATGAAGCGAACACACTGAATTTTCTTTACCTGGAACGGGTTTTTGAAACCTATATACTGGTAGCCCAAAAAATTGCCAATAGTACCGAAGTTCCATTCTGGCGTGCTGAAGACAAATATGAACCTTCCGGAAAAAAATTATATGGCCTGTAAGTTGCCCGGTGAGGAATGTTTTTGAACCTTTGCGAAAAAAAAGATATGAATAATCCCTGGCATGATGTGCCTACTGGTAAAAGAGCCCCTGGCGTAGTGAATGGTATTATTGAAATACCCAAAGGATCGCGGGCCAAGTATGAGCTGGATAAAGAAAGTGGTTTGCTGATGTTGGACCGGGTGCTGTATTCCTCGGTATATTATCCGGCTAATTATGGGTTTATTCCCCGAACCTACTGCGACGACAAAGATCCGCTGGATATTCTGGTATTGTCACAAATTGATATTGTGCCTTTGTGCCTGGTATCCGCTAAAGTAATTGGCGTAATGCGGATGTTAGACAATGGCGAGGCCGATGACAAAATTATCGCGGTGGCGGAAGAAGATATGAGTTTTAACCACCTGAACGACATCAGCGAAATGCCGAATCATTTTATCAGAGAAATGCAGAATTTCTTTGAAGATTATAAAAAGCTGGAACATAAAACAGTGGTGGTAGAGGAATTTCAGAACCGGGAACTTGCGCTACAGATTGTGGAAAAAAGTATTGTGGATTACAATACCATGTTTAAATAAACCGAAGGGAAGTAAGTGGACAAATGTTTAAGGGCATTTCCCCAATTCCCCCAGATAAGCGATAGCGCCCGGTGAATTCCGCGGTGGCCGGAATAAATCCGGTCGGCGCCCCAACGGGGAGAATGCCCTAAAACTATTGCTCACCTGCTTAATAAAAACTATGCCTTAAACTTTCCAACTTAATGTAGCCGGTAGGTGTCGTAGTAAATAATACCAAAATAGTTAACTGTACGTTCATTAAATGGTTTACGGGCGATTCCAGCCTGTAGCATTCAATTAAATCATATCACCAAATGGTTAAAAAGTTTTTTGTATATATAATTTTATGTGGCATACCCTGTATGGCTTTTTCCCAGGAAAAGGACAAAGAAAAGGAAAGGGTAGAGATTACAGCGCGTCAGAATACCGACGATTACCAGGTAGTACCCATGGAGGATAAAGGAGTGGTAGTTTTTAACCTCATCGAAAAAACCTTTAACAGCAACCGGGAGTTTACTTTTACCTTTTATAACAAAGCACTTAAAGAGGTTTGGCAGAAAGAACTGGTGATGAAAAACCGTTCCCATACGTACCAGGGTTATGAAACCGATGGCGACCGGCTTTATTTATTGTTCACCCGCTGGTCCAGTTCAGTGTATTACCTCGTTGAGGTAAATGTAAGTACAAGCGAACTGAAAGTTCATGAGTTGAATTCCCTGAAAAAGCTAGAATTTAACGATTTCAAGGTCTTGGATCAAAGGGTTTTTCTGACCGGCGAAGTAAAGCGGGTGCCGGTATTGTTACACCTGAGCCTGAAGGAGAAAGAAAAAAGAGGGATCAGGGTATTGCCTACGTCTTTTACTAAAAGGACAGAGTTGGAGGGACTGGAAAAAGATACAGTCAACCAATTGGTCAATCTCACCGCTGTAAATTGGAGAGGAAAAAATGGGACCATGACTTTATATTCCTTCTATTCGGATGGCGAACCTGCTTTTGCGCCTATTACCCTGGATGATGACCATAAGAATTTACTAACTGCCAAAATGTTTCTCACTGGTTACCAGCAATCGGTAATTGTAGGTACTTTTGCCAACAACAAAACCCGGCTTTCCGACGGATTATACATCGCTGGCTACAATGGTGAACAACGGCAGTATATCAACTATTATTCCTTTGCCCAGATGGATCATTTTTTCGATTATTTATCGGACCGCAAACAAACCAGTATCAAAAGAAAACAGGAAAAAAAGAGCAAAAAAGGGAAAGATGTAAACCTGCAAATGCGGTTGCTGGTGCATGATCTGATCAGGAAAGACGATCAGTATACGCTGGTAGCCGAAGCTTATTACCGGGTATACGAAACACAAAGGCGCGAATACTTTTATGGTGGCCGGTACTACACCCGTTACGAACAGGTTTTTGCCGGATACCGGTATACCCATGCCATGGTAGCTGGCTTTAGCACCAACGGAAAATTACTCTGGGATAATAGCATTGAACTGGAACGGCGGGAACTTTATCCGAAACTGGAGCCCATGGTAAAAGTTGGATTTAAAGACAATAATGAACTGAAATTATCATATAGTTATGAAGGTGAAATCCGCTCAAAACTGATTCATGGCAGTGAAGTGCTGGAGGGGCAAACGGTAATGCCCATTGCTGGTGAATTTGGTGGAGATAAAGTGAAGCGTTCCGATGAAGATAATCTGGCTTACTGGTATGGCAATTACTTTCTGGCTTATGGTTTTCAAAAAATTAAAAACATGGATAATGAGGATGTAAAAAATAAGCGGAAAGTATTCTACCTGAATAAGATTTCTTTCTGATTTTGTTAATGGTTATTCGTTAATAATTATTTGGGTTTAACGAATAACTATTAACAAATAACCTTTTTACCCATCTACATTCACGGTATTTTTCTCTTTCGGATTGTCATTAATTTTCTTTACAATATCAGTCATAATGGGCTCACCATGCAGTTTTCCGTTTTCAATAAAAACCTTGGCGGTTTCCTCACCCCCAATTACAGATCCACCCAGGTAAATGCCGGGAATATTGCTTTCGTAAGTTTCCGGATTAATTTTAGGAATCAGCATGTCGCCTTCCAGTTGAATGCCAACTTTGGTTAAAAACTCAGCATCGGGCCGATATCCGATCATCAGGAAAACAAAATCGGCAGGAATAGTGGTTTTTTCGTTGGTGTCCAGGTTAACAATGTGAACCGCTTCTTTTGTTATTTCTGTTACTTTAGACCGGAAAAAAGATTTAACCTCGCCTTTCTTGATCCTGTTTTCCAGGTCGGGAACAATCCAGTATTTCGCCCGTCGGTCCAGTTCTTCGTACAGGTGTACCAACGTGACTTCAGATCCGTTGCGGTACAGGTCCAGCGCTGTTTCAATAGCTGAGTTGGCACCACCCACTACGGTAACTTTGGTGCGAGTATATTTAAAAGGTTCGTCAAAATAATGGCTTACGTGGGGCAAATCTTCTCCAGGCGCCTTCAATGAGCGCGGAATGTCGTAGTACCCAATGGCCAACACCACTTTTTTTGCCTGATATTCTCCTTTGCTGGTTTCCAGTATAAAAATATCATCCTCTTTTTTGATGTCTTCCACTTTAGTGAAAATATGAATATTCAGGTTGAAATATTCTGAAACTTTTCGGTAATATTTCAACGCTTCCACGCGGCTTGGACGAAGATTCAGAGAAGTAAACGGCACATCTCCAATGGCAATCATATCGGCACTGGAAAAGAAAATCATGTTGGATGGATAGCGGCGGATAGATTCCGTTACATTGCCTTTATCCAGAATAGCGTAAGAAAGATTTTTCTTTTTTGCCTCGATACCACAGGCCAGTCCACAAGGTCCGGCTCCAACTATTAAAACATCGTATATGGTCATTGTTATATGGTAAGCGGATTAGAAAAGGTTCAAAAAATCCATAATTAATTAGAATTTTAAGAAACAAAACTGTAATAATCCTGCAAATTTAGTTAATAAAACCTATTTCTTTTTGATTCTAATGGTTTTTTAACCCCATTCTCAGATTTGGGCCATCACGGGCAGGAAGTTCTTTTTCGTGAGCGCCTCACTTATTTCCCACAGGCGGGTGGCATTGTATTTACTGGTAGCCAGCTTAGTAGGTGCTGCCACTTTTTTCTTTTTGAAATATTTACCATTATATCGGCTGGCTTCTTCGGAAGCAGCCAGGTACACACTGGTTTCGGCGCCTTGTTCTGGCGTCATAAAAAAAGGCCTTGCCAGCCGGAAAATAAAATTCATTATACCCGTGGAATCCATAGCGAAGTTACTGGCGATTACGCCCGGGTGCAGGCAATTGGCCACCACAGAAGTACCTTCCACACGTCGGGCCAGTTCTTTGGTAAACAGGATATTAAAGAGCTTGGAATTTCCATAAGCCGTCCATGAACCATAGCCTTCCTCTAACTGTATGTCATTAAAATCAAGGTTGGCATATCGATGCGCTTCTGAAGAGACTGTAATAATTCTGCCTTGTTCACTTTTCCGAATTTTATCGAACAGCGATGCGGTTAACAGAAAAGGAGCCAGGTGATTGACCGCGAAAGTCATTTCAAACCCTTCGGGGGTTACTTTGCGCTCTTTTCCCATCACTACGCCGGCATTGTTAATCAATACATCCAGCTTGGGATAAGTGCTGTTAAAAATCTCGGCTGCCCGATGTATTTGATCCTGAATGGCTAAGTCAGCCAGTATAATTTCAACCTGTTTTTGGCCGGATTGCCTAATAATCCTTTTTTTTGCTTCCGCTGCTTTTTTCGCGTTCCGGCAAACCATTACAATATGGGCGCCTTTTTTAGCCAGTTCAGTGGCAGTTACTTCTCCTATCCCGGAATTGGCTCCGGTAATTAAACATATTTTATCTTTCATAATTATTATCAGTTATTCAAATGAAATAATTTCTTTTTCACCCGGCTATTTCCCTGTTATTTTTAACATCAGCAGAAATTATTTCTCATACAAAATAATTTTAAGTATTATTAGGCATTTATTCATCAACCTCAATAACTACAAACGTTCATGAACTTTATTATCAAAGTTTTACTGTCGGCTTTGGCCGTAATGTTATCTGCCTATTTGTTACCCGGAGTGTCGGTGGCAAGTTTCGGTACAGCCATTATACTGGCCCTGGTGCTTGCTTTGCTGAATGCCACCTTAAAGCCCTTGCTGATCATTCTTACCATACCTGTAACCATTCTTACCCTGGGATTGTTTCTGCTGGTGATCAATGCCCTCATTATTCTGGCGGCCGACGCTCTCATTGCAGGTTTTGAGGTAGATGGGTTTCTCTGGGCTTTAATTTTCAGCATTATTCTTTCGATAGTAATGGCTGTTTTTGAATCTATTGCAGGAAAAGATTAAACTGATCGCGCAGATATAAAACAACCAGCGGCAATATTTAGAAAGCCAAATAGAATCAAAAAGATTAAGGTGGTTCTCACAGGAATATTTCAGTTATTCAGGGAAGCATTTTAATTATCTGAAAGCGGCTGAATTTCAAATACATAAGAAGCAAGAGGCGCTATAGTTAGCGGAATACCATAATTGCCTTGATTAATGATAACTTTGTTGGCTTCAAACTTCTTGGTGGTTGCAGAAAACAACACATCTTTAAGCTGGTAGGTGTTACTTTCCGAAAGCCCCATGGCCGCGATAGCTGTTTTAGGAATTTTCAAACTAAAATTCAGCGTATCATGATGATCGAAGTTAGTAACAATAAGAAATTGCTGCTCATCTTTGAAACGCAAAAAACCGTAAGCTTTGTCGGTGTAATGTTTGGTATGGGTGCGGTTGTGCGGGTGCAGGTCATAGAAATAACCCTGATTAAAAGCTTTTTCGCTACAAAGTTGTAAAATTTTCCTATAACTTTTATAAAGTGCTTTCTGATCGGCACTAAGTTGTCCGCCGTCAAATTTCCCGTTATTTACCCATTTCTGAAGTTCAGGCACACCCCAGTAATCAAAAATGGTAGTGCGACCATCGTCACCGCTAAAGCCAGACTCGCCCAGAGCCGGTTCGCCAAATTCCTGCCCGGCATACACCATTATCGGGCCGGTATGCCACAAGGCACTTACCACCATGGCTGGAATAGCTTTCCAGGGATCTTCAGCAAAAAAACGGGAAGCAATGCGCTGTTCATCATGATTTTCAAGAAAACGAAGCATGTGCTTGTTTTTTCCTCTCAGAAAATGCCAGATACCCGGCAGATGGTCAGTAGTGCCGGCGCCCTGAATCACACTTTTCAGGGTGTCGTATAATTGAACTTTGTCGTACAGATAATCGAACCGGCCGGTATCTATATAATTTCTATACTGGTCAGGGTTATAAATTTCGGCAATAAAAACCACTTCAGGGTATTGCGCTTTTACTTCTCCAATAACCCAGTGCCAGAATTCAACCGGAACCATTTCGGCCATATCGCAACGAAAGCCGTCAGCCTTTTTTCCTGCCCAGTACAACAGGATATCTTTCATTTTTTGCCATGTATCTGGTATGGGATCAAAATAGGTTTGTCTGTTATCTAGAATATCCACTCCATAATTCAGCTTGGCGGTTTCAAACCAGTCGTTGATGTCGGGTTGTGCCGTAAACTGGTCGTTACCGGTCGCTTTGGCCGGCACCTCTTCAAATTTACCATCCTTGGTTGGGAAAGAATGATCACCCAATGAATTGTAACCCGGAGGAACCCGGAAGGGTTCACCAGGGATATAATAGAAATTGTTGTGCGGATCGAACGCCAGATTGGTATTATCATCGGTGCCAAAATCTGCTGAACCGTTAGTTTTGGCATCCGAATAATATTTACGGGCTACATGATTAGGCACAAAATCAATGATTATTTTTAGTTTGTTTTGATGAATCCGTTCCACCAGTGATTCAAATTCCCGCATCCGGTTGGGTACATTCACGGCCAAATCAGGATTTACATCATAATAATCTTTGATGGCATAAGGGGAGCCGGCCCGCCCTTTTACCACATCGGCATCGTCGAGTTCAATGCCAAAACTTGTATAATCGGTAAGTACAGCATGTTCAATTACGCCCGTACACCAAATGTAGTTGTAGCCACTGGCCTGGATCGCCTGCAGGGCGGTGTCGGTAATGTCTTTAAATTTGCTTACACCATTTTCTTCCAGTGTACCATAAATTTTATTCACTGATTTGGTGTTGGCAAAAAGACGGGTAAAAATCTGGTACAATACCATTTTATCGCCTTCAATGTCTTCTACCAATAAATTATTGTCTTGCCGGGCAATGGCCTGCAGGTCAGAGATATTCACCATATTCGCGGTTTCCTTGGGGGGATTGCATGTAGTTAAAAAAATAAAAAACCCTATGAATAGGAATAACTCACAGGGTTGTAAAAAAGTTTTAAGCATTGGAATTCACTGCATTCAAATCTTCAAACGCTGTTTTCAATCTTTTGATAAACGTTTTTTCGCCTTCGCGAAGCCAAACCCTGGGATCGTAGTATTTTTTGTTCGGTTTGTCTTCGCCTTCAGGATTACCCAACTGATTTTGCAGATATCCTTTTTTGGCTTCATAATAATCTTTCACACCCTCCCAGAATGCCCATTGCATGTCGGTATCGATATTCATTTTTATAGCACCATATTCAATAGCTTCACGAATTTTTTCCTGGGGCGAGCCAGAGCCACCATGAAACACGAAATTAACCGGGTTCGGATCGGTAGCAAATTCTTTTTGGATATAGTCCTGAGAATTCTTCAGAATTTCGGGAGTAAGTCGTACGTTACCTGGTTTGTACACCCCGTGCACATTTCCAAATGCAGCCGCTATGGTAAAGCTGTCGCTTACCTCTTTCAGCTCTTTATAAGCAAAAGCAACTTCAGAAGGTTGGGTATATAGCTTAGAGCTGTCAATGTCGGTATTATCCACACCATCTTCTTCACCACCGGTAACGCCCAGTTCAACTTCGATGGCCATTCCTATTTTGTTCATCCGCTCAAAATAGTTCTTAGAAGTTTCTATATTCTCTGCCAGTGGTTCTTCCGACAAGTCCAGCATATGAGAACTGTACAATGGCTTGCCATGCTGTTCGTAGTATTTTTCGCCAGCATCCAGCAGGCCATCTATCCAGGTTAATAGTTTTTTGGCGGCATGGTCGGTATGTAAAATCACAGGTACCCCATAAGCTTCTGCCACATTATGGATGTGTAATGCTCCGGATATTGCTCCCAAAATTGAAGCCTGCTGGTTGGTATTGTCCAAACCCTTGCCGGCAAAAAACTGGGCACCTCCATTCGAAAACTGAATAATTACGGCGGATTTCAGGTCACGTGCTGTTTCCAGTACGGCATTTACCGAGTCAGTACCAATTACGTTTACTGCCGGAAGCGCAAAATTTTTCTCATTGGCATAATTATATAAATCCAATACTTCCTGGCCAAATAATACACCGGGTCTGAATTTGGTTGCTACTTTAGTCATGTTATGTTTGTTAAAGTTGAAAATATTAACGGTATGATTTTACAATCTGTTCTGTTATGCGAAGCAAATTTACAAATTACCGTGGTAAAGCTAAAGTAAAAGTGCCATAGCTGAAACGGCTGTGGCAATAATAATAAATAACCGGTAAGGACGTTCCGGAATTTTTTTTACCAGATAAATACCAGTAAAAGCGCCAAGCCCGATCATGGGCGCCATGGTAATGTTCACCAGTATGGAATTCCAGGTAATGGTTCCCCAGACAAAAACATGCAGGGGTATTTTAATTAAATTTACTATCAGTGAAAACCAGGCGGCTGTTCCGATATAGGTGTTTTTAGGCAAATGCATTGATAAAAAATACAAAGCAAGGATAGGTCCGGCAGCGTTGCCAATCATGGTGGCAAATCCGCTGAAAAGCCCCATAATTACGGGAAACCACCAATGGTCTGGCACCGAAACATTTTTTTTCTTTTCCTGCCATACCATCAATCCTACACATACAAAAACAACGATCGCGATAATTTCTTTAAAAATAACATCAGGCACCAGATCACCCACCCAAACGCCAATGGCTACCCCGGTTAACGACCAGGGTAGCAACCGGAAAAGATATTTCCACTGAGCATGCCGGTTATAATATTTTACGACAAAAAAGTCACCGATGGATAACATAGGCAGTAACAATCCGCTGGATAATTTTCCTCCGAAAACAAGCGCCAGTAAGGGAACAATAAAGATGGTAATACCCGGAATACCAGCTTTGGCAATGCCCACGCTACACGCACATAACACCAGAAGCATCCATTGAAATTCAGTTAATGAGGCTAGCGCGATCAAAATATGCTGTTTTATTAAAAGTGAAATCAGTATTAATAATTCTTAAAACTTGTTTCTGTAACCTGATCCAGGGCTGAAAATCGTATGTACATGGTTAAAGGCGACTGGTTGGTGCCGGCAGCCTCACATTTAGGTGATGGACCAATAAAATAAATGAAAAACTTCTGACCTCTTCCTGCCAGTTCCCGCTGGTCGGGCAAGCCCAGCAGGGAAATAATATCGCCCTGGTTATGGCCTAAAAACTGTGGTTTTATTTTGTTAATGATATCGTGCATCTCTTGCCTGATTCCTTTACACCCATTTTGGTCTTCCTGGAATGCCTGCTGATCGAAACCTTCAATTTCAAATTTTTTAGCGCATCCCAGGCTTGCTATACATAAAAGTAGAATAACAAATTTATTTATCATGTTATGTCCGGATTTACACGAGATTTATTATCAAAACAATTTCAAATGTGGTAACATTGCCGCTGAATTAATTTACTTACTTCTTAATTTTCAGTATCTGATATGCATAGGTTGTTCTTTTTTGGCTGGTTGGTAACCGCTATCCTATTTGTGATCATACTACTGTATGTTTATGCATATTTGCCTGAGAGTGTTGTCTGGAATCCGTCCGGGCAAACAACTTTACAAACCTTAACCCGGGATAGTTTTTTTTATCTTGCTCTAATCTTGTTTGTTCTTACCAATGTAGCCTGTTTTATTTTTGCCAAAATGCTCGATCTGTTTAAAGGTTCTGCCAGCCTGGTAAGTAAAAACAGGATTTTGCAAGAAAGCTTTATTACCTGGTTTTCCGGTTTAGCTGTGGTAATCAACCTGTTTTTTATTGCTTCTATTGTTTTTATAGGGCTTACCAATAATTTAGATGAACAACAATTGTCTTACTTTTATTTTCTTACCTTTCTTGCCCCCGTATTGTTTAGCATCTGTTTAATCTGGCTGGTCATTATTCTTATAAGAAAAAAATAGTTTTATTTTTTTTCAAGATCAAGCGTTACATCCACACCTGCTCTGAACCATCGCCCGGGCATTTGCACAAATCCTGCTTCTTTGTATTGTGTGTTCGTAAAGTTGGTGGCTTCCGCGAATACATTTAGATTGTGCTTTTTATAATAAATTCTTGAATCCAGAATGCGGTAGTCGGACAGGGTAACGCGATCGGTATGCCTGAACCGGAAGCTATGATATATATTCTTATAAATTTTATGATCTGCCCCCATCACAAGCTGATGCTTCAAATTTTCCAGCGCGTAATGCGATTGAACACCATCGGGTACGGGCAGCTCAACATTGAGGTAAGTATAGTTGATAAAGAAACGCTGTAAGATAAAGCTGGTGGCTATCAGTTCCTGAAAATTAAAAGTTAAATTTCCTTCAAATCCTTCTGTATTTACTTTATAAAAGTTATCGGGGCGCCAGGGCTCCTGGTCTGTAATTCTTACCCAATCAATCAGTTTTGAAGCGTCGCGTTTAAAATAACTTAATTGTCCCCAGAACCCTTTCTGAAACCATTTAAACCCTCCTTCATAGCTAATCGCGCTTTCTGGTTCTAATTCGCTGTTCCCAATATTGGCGGGTCCCGCATAATACAAATCGGTAAAAGTAGGAATCCGAAATGATTTTCCGATGTTACCAAACAGCTTCAAATTATCGGTGATCTCCAGACTGGCATCCACACCAGGAAAATAATTCCAGCCATAGTCCGAATACCAGTTCAGGTAAATGCCGGGCGTAACATCCAGCCGGTTGAACCAATAGAACCGATGTTCCGCAAAAATGCCGGCAATGGTTCTGGCATGGTCCCCCAGGTTGGTGCTTTCTATTTTTTCCTTCCGGTATTCAGCTCCTAGTCCGGTTAATCCCAGCTTGCTGGAATAAGAGGTGTTAATTTCAGCACCATATACATGGGTGGTATGGAGGTTATGATAAAAATCTGGATCGCTTCTTATAAATACATAGTCATCATGGTTTCTTCGCCAGTACACCCGGGGTTTGATGGTGAGCTGATTTAATTTTTTTTCATAGTTAAGGGTAACAAATCCGGTATTTACTTTTTCAAATTCTTCAGAATTGGGTACATAAAAACCTGCGGCGCCAAATTTCCGGTAAGTATTTCCAATTATAGCATTGAAAGTTCCACCCAATGCTTTCAGGTACGACTGGTAAAATAAATTGGTTAAGTTAAAATCAGCATTTTTCCGGTATCCGTCAGAACGATCGTGATTGACTGAAACATACTGTCCGTAAATTTTAGAAGGCAAGGCAACACCAGCATGGCCACCGAAGGTGCCGAAATCGCCACCATACCCTTTCAGGGAAACTGCTTTTTTCTTAGGAACCTTGGTGATGATATTGATAGCGCCGCTAAAAGCATTCTGTCCGTAAATACGGGCAGCCGGTCCTTTGATAACTTCAATGCGCTCAATACTCTCCATGCTTACCGGCAGATTGAATGAGTGATGCCCCGTTTGAGGATCGCTTATTTTTACGCCATTCAGCAAAATCAAGGTTTGTTCAAAGGTGCCACCACGAATACTGATATCGGTTTGAATACCTAAAATACCGCGCTGTCGCAGGTCAACCCCTGAAATATAACTAAGTGCTTCGGCAACACTTTGCACGGGTAAGGTTGCTAATTCTTCTTTCGTAATGACCTGTACACTGCGTGCCAATTCGGAAAAAGGAGTTTCAAGCCGGTTTTCCTGAATGGTGATAGTAGACAGTTCAATGGTGGAATCAGATTGCGCGAAAGTTTTGTGCGGTATTGAAAACAGCAAAATAATAATTGCCAGCTTTGAGGTCATGATGTGGTGATTTTAAAATCAAGTGGCAATACTAACAAAGGCTTACACAACCACCAAATTACCAGGTGATTTAATCGCTATGTCCAATGGGCCGAATTTGGAACAAAAGCGGGGAATGATCAGCCAAGGGAAAATAATTATAAAAAGAAAAACCGCGCTTTCTAAGAAAATTTGATTTTTCTTAGCAAATACGGTGAATCAAACCTAAGAGGTAGGCTGGATAGGAATCTGGCTATATAGTTTAAACAAATTTGGCCATCATAGTAGACAACTTTGAATCTAGAGACTGATTTAATTTTAAAGCCACCAAAGGATGATTCATCACAAGTTGCTTAATTTTGGTTTCTTCTAACTTTATAGCAATTCCGTTATTTTTCGCTTCAAAATTTTTGTGTTTTAAATTATTAAAGGAAATGCCTTTTTTTATAGGATCTGAAGCCGCTTTTGATTGGGAGCTTAATATAATGAGCGCGCCTTCCTGATTGTCGTCGAGTATATTCAGTTGATCACCCTTGGAGAAGATAACAATATCCAGGTACTGGACCAGAATTTCTAATTCTTCTTTGTCAAAGTGAAAGGAAATTGACTTACTGGATGCCAGTTTATTGGCTTCTTTCACCAGTTTGTATTTTACAACTTCCAAAAATTCACTAAAATCCAGAAAATCAGAAGCATCTATGTCATACTCTTGAAAAAAACGATTGACTTCGTTTTCATTAATAGCCTCTCTGAAACCCTCCAGCATGATCTTTAGTTCTTCTTTGGATATTTCACCATTCTTATCCAAATCATAGTAATTAAATATTTTTAAGGAACTTTCTTTTTGTCGGGCGTCAAGATTTATCGCGGTAGGGGCTACTTTTACCGAATTCGTATTCAATTCAACAGGTTCCTGATTAGGGTGATTTTGAGCTTTCATATTCCTGAAATTAAATTTAATTAATGAAATTTTAATAATAATTATATTTATAATTCATAAAGTACAATTAAGTTGCCAAGTATAGAAAATGGGTAAAAATCCATAATAATGGATGAAAAATGTAGGAAAATATAAAAATTTGAATTAAAAATGGGAATTTTAATCCCAATCTGGGACAAACTCAGGGGATTTACCACACAGAGGAGGAAGAAATTTACCAGATATTAACTTTGGAAGAAACAGCGGATTGTAAGAAAATTTACAAATGTTAAAATTCGGCAGTGGGAAAGATAACCTGCAACTTCATATGAAATAGTTACAGGTTACCTGTATGTGTTTATATTTTTCTTATATAATCCATAATGCCTTCATCCTGATTTTTAGGACGTACCAGCAGCAAAGGAACCCCTGATACGGTACTTACCAGTTTTTCGGTGGTATTGCCTATAATAAACAGGGAAGTGGTAGCCGACTTTCCTTTTCCACCTACCAGTATACAATCCGCTTTTTCCTTAACCGCTACTCTGTAAATATCATCTACAGGGTTATCGTTTTTATCCAGAGTGAAAATCGGGCGAATTTTAATACCTTTTGTATCGACCAGCCGGATAAATTTATCAAAAGCCTTGATCGCGTTTTTCTTCATTATTTCTGAGAATTCCTTGTAACTTTTACCGGTATAATAGTATCCTGATGGAACACTGTATACATGCTGACAAATGATTTCAGCTTCTTCTTTGTTATGCTGGGCAATGGCAATGGCTTCTTCCAGGGCTATCAAAGAGTTTTCGGTAAAATCGGTAGCCACCATTAGCTTTCGCATGGTGGTATACTTGGTTTCCGGAACGATCAGCAAAGAACAGGTTGCCCTGCGAGCCAGTCGCTGGGCCACAATATGGCTGCTGTTTTTATTCTTTTTTCTTCCAATAAACAGCGCATCGATGTTATACTTATTAGCCAGATCGAGTAATTGCTTGGCCGGTTGACCTTGTTTCACGACAAATTTTATTTCAGCCCTAAGGGAAAGATCAAAATGTTGTTCAATTTTTTCTCTCAGTTGTTTTACCCGGTCTTTAATAGCATCTTCTAAAAGATGAGGAAAATCAGATAATACTTCATCCGGAATTTTGGCATCTTTAATAATATTTACAAAGTACACAATATCAGCGTTGGACCTTTGGGCGGCAAATGATGCATATTCAATCAGATCATCATCCATATCCGAATTGTCCAGTGCTACTAATATTCTTTTTAAAGGGTACATATGCAAATTGGGTTGAGTTTCAACACTCGGTAATTCTATATCTTCTACGTACATAATTATAAAATCTAAATCAATCTACAAATAAATCAACAAATTATATCATTCAATTTTTGTAACGATTCCTTTTTGAATATGTTACTATTTTCCAACATTACATTTTAATTGCCAAAAGTTGGTCAGAAAGTAACTCTATCTGCTCTTTTGAGTGCGTGGGAAAGTTCGCTATTCTAATGTGTTTCTCTTTATAGGCGCCATATCCTGAACCTACTATCAGGTTGTGGCCTGCCAGTTTTTTAATAATTTCTGAGGCAGGTACACTGGTTTCCGCTACAATAACCGTATTAGACTGGTATGGCTTTTCGGTTACAAATGGTTTTAATAAGGGGTGCTGTTCGATAGTTTGGTACAAAACAGCCGCTTTGTAATCAGTTTCCTGTCTGATTTTCAGCATGCTTTTGTTCAGCATATCGCCCGTTACTTTGGCCAGCAGATAAATACCCAGTACATTGGGCGTTTCCGGAGTTTGGTTTTTGGATTCTTTTTCCAATAACGATTCAAGGTTATGGTATGAACCGATATTCAGGCCATTCGCTGCCAGTTGTTTTGATTTGGCGATACAGCGATCGTTCACCAGCCATGCCCCCAAACCTGCCGGCAATCCAAAACCTTTCTGTACAGAAAAGAATACTGTATCTACCTGATTATAATCGATATCGATGTAGGGTAGGGTAGAAACGGCATCAACGGCAATGAGTTTATCAGGAAAACTATTTCTTACCGCATACAGGTCGGCAAGGGGTTGGGCGGCTCCGGTGCTGGTTTCGTTTTGTGTAAACGCAAACAACTCAACCGACTGAGGAATGGTATTTATATTTATTGCCGCACAGCTTCCATCCTCCGTTTTTTGCAGATAAGGCGCTTTGTTCAGCAAAGTAGCGGTTTCATAAAACCGTTTGGAAAAAGCCCCATTCACGAAATGATAGCTGTGCTTTTCAACACAGTTTTCCAGAATCCGATCCCAGATTTCAGTAGCTGAACCTGTAAAAAAAATATGATAGTGATCAGGCAGATTCAGCAGAGTTCTTAAGTTTTGAGTAGCTTCACTAAAAATGGCTTCGAAGGCTTTGCTTCTATGTGAAATGGAAGAGACCTGTGCTTTTAGTGCGTTTTTCAGGTGGTCTTCTACCGTAAAATATAATTCAGATGGACCTGGCGTAAAGAATGTTTTTTTCATAACTAAATTAAGCGCTACGGTGTGCCATAGCACCATATATATGCTGGTGTTTTAAAATCGCCTGCAAAGGTAATGAAATGGTAATTGGATTGGAAAGTATTTCCTGGCTAAAACTATTAGAATAAATAGAGTTTGATCAGGGTAATGACCTAAGAATTTCCATTAAATATTCTGTAGAACACCTGTATGAAAGGTAATTCTGGTAGTCATGTTTCAGACACAAGAATATGCTATGGAAATATAAAAAAAATACACTAAATATCTTTCAGTTTATCAACAGATGGCGCGTGTCCGTTTTTATGCGTGAATCCGTTTAACGATAGTTCTTTGTACAACATGCTGGGTTGGATGTCCTGATTGTGGTACTTGCCATTGGTGTAATTTTCATAATCACCTTTTAATTCATGAAAATAAATTTGACAAACGCCTACATTTGGATAAATTTTAACGGGTTGCACGCAGGAAATTTCCAGTGTCCAGAAACCTTCGGACCCAACATTACCCAAACCAGCAGTGAGGTGAACCATAATACCCAGTCGGGCAATAGAAGACCGGCCTTCTAATTTAGGCACCAATCCGACAGCCCTGGTAGTTTCTACCGTACGACCCAGATAGAGAACGCCTGGTTTTAAAATCAATCCTTCTTCAGGAATGATAATTTTTTCCGTGGCGTTGCTTTTTTTCATATCCAGGAGGTTATCCTGGTACACAATTAGTTCGTGATGAAGTCGTAAATTATAACTATTGGGATTAAGTTGCCTGTCGTTATACGGATCAATAAAAATTTTATTTCCGAGTTCTTTTTTTATTTCCTTACCTGATAATATCATTTTTATTCATAAGTAACTTGGGATTAGCATATACTACAAATTTCGGTCTAAGGTTTAAAAAAATGCATAAAAAGGCAAGTTTAAAGGCCATTTTTAATTTGAAATGAACGATGAATTTAAAAAAAGAGATTGAAGGAGCCATCAGTAAATCAGTGGTTCAGAAAATTGCCGATTTTGTTGGAACTGATCATGAAAAATTCAGAGCGCTTATGACCCTGTTTTTCGCTGGACCATATCGTATTACTCAACGAGCGGCGTGGGTTTTGGTCCATTGTGCCGATAAAGATCCGGCACTTGTTAATCCTTATCTGCCACATATGATTAAAGTGCTGAAAAAAAATCCTACTGACGCTGTAAAACGAAACGTGCTGCGTACCTGGCAGTTTATAGATGTACCAGATAAGCTAATGGGTGAGGTATCCGAGTTATGCTTTCAATACCTGGAGAATAGAATGGAGCCAGTTGCCGTAAAAGTTTTTTCAATGTCTGTATTGCTTAATATCACCAGAAAAATTCCGGAATTGAAGAATGAATTGAAGCTGGTAATAGAAGATCAGTTGCCTTTTGGCTCTCCTGGTTTTCGGGCACGAGCCAACAAGGTTTTAGCGGCCCTTGATAAAATTCGTTATTCGGGCCTGTAATTCCGATAGCCCAACTTACATAGCCTTTTACGTTCTGCAAGGAAAAGGCTGCGATTCTAATTATAATTTCTGCTTCATTAAACCATTCCACTTTTTTCCTGTCAAAACCAGGATAACTGTTACTGGGTAAACATGATAAAGAAAATTATTCTGCGCACTACACTTATTTTGGGATTCTACACCCTGCCGGTTCATGCCCAAAGGGAAGAAATTGTTCGAAAACCAGACCGGAGAAATTTCTCTTTCTGCTTTCGACTTGCTGAACCAGAATAACAACATAGCCCGAACAGTTACCGAAACCAATGTGCAGGATTCGGAAAGCCTGGTATTGCGGCGGTATTTACTGTTAACCTTTACCTATAACCTTCGGAATTTTAAGGGAATGCGGGGTTAATGTAAGGCTTCAAAAAGAGTTTTCCTGATGGGGTTGGCCATAAACAAATAAAGGAACTACCTGAACCACCTGGATTGGCTCAGGTAGCTTTTGTATTACGGTATGGTAATACCAAATGACTGATTCACATCTGATTCGCCCACTGTAACGTCAGAGGTGGCGGATTTTAAGCCAGGCTGGTGCTTCAGAATTACCCTAAAGGTACCGCTACCTGCCGCACCGGTTACCCAGGTTGTTTTCAGCCCAACGGGTAGCCCGTTCGTATCCTGGTCATTATACTGAAAACTGCCATCAAATAAAGCAGGGGGAGCAACCTGAAAAAAGAACTGATGTTCGTCGCTTTCGTTGTCAACTTCATCAGAAATATTATATCCGGCATCTGTTGGATCAAGCAGTTCATTATATAACTCTACAGAAAGCGCATAAGTGGTATGAGCAACAAGCGTAATTTCATCTACCACCGGACCGCCAGGGCCATCTCCATCGGCATCTTTTGCCTGTGCTACCACAGGGGAGCCACCGCCACTCGGTGTAAAAGTTAATTTTACAGTTGTAACAGTTTCTGGTATTTCTTCCGGTACCGGATCGGTTTGGTCGCAACCGGTAAAGCCAATCAGGCCAAATACCAGAAATAAAATACCGTATAATTTAAATTGTATTTTCGAAGTATGAGATAAAATATGATTTGTGTTCATCGGTAACTTAATTTTTAAATGTTGAAATATTGAATTTTAAACTAACTATAAAATTTCGCCCTTCATCATCGGCATAATATCGCAGTCGGTTGGTATAATTCCGGTAACTCACATTGAACAGATTACGAATGCCCAACCGGAACTGAAGCGCATTGCTTTTGCCCGTGGGTACCGTAATACCTGCATCTAAATTAACCAGCGTATAGGCCAGCGGAGCTGCTAAAAAATCAAAATTGCTCGGATCTTCAGCAAACAGATTTTTATCCTGTTCGCCTGCTTCGGTTATTACTTCCGGAGAAATTACCCGGGGTGCACGCTTTTGCCTGGCTGTATAGGCAGCTGAAAATCGCGCATAAACATCCCTGATTTTTCCCCATTGGTTTTGTTGAAATTCAAAACCAGTTTCTACCTGATTGGCTGGAATGAAGGGCAGATAATCGTTATTCCGAACATCTTTAGCCCATAAATAATTGAGTTTTACATTCCAATTTAGAAAGGAAAATAAGGGGTACCGGGTATCTGCATCTATTCCCAAAAACAATGCGTCGGTTTGCCGGTACCAGAAGTAGGGTAGGGCACCTTCCGGGCGTTTAGTTACTCCTTCTGGCCGGATGAAAATATAATTGTTGATCCGGTGAAGGTAAGCAGAGAAATCCACGTTTAGTTTTTTGCCATGGTGTTCATACGTATTCAGCCATTTGAATCCCTGTTCGTTCTCAATTGCTACCTGATCAAATTTTCTGATATAGATATTAGCCGGTGGCGGCGCCTCTCTGTCCCAAAACCATAACAATCCATATTCAAGGCCCGCTGCACTCTGGTGTTTACCAAAGCTATAAAGTTCAGCCATATTCGGTGGTCTCCACGACGATCCTACGTTTACAATAATTCGATCCTGTTTCCCTATATGGTAAATAGTATTCAGGGTAGCGGTAAAGTTGGTAAAATGGAAGTTGTCGTAGTAAAAGCTTTCGTTTAGGTTCCACCCACGGATATCAGAGAATTTTGTATCGTATCGAACGCCAGCCTCCAATTCCCAGAAACTCTTTTCTATGCCTTCAATCAGGTAAATCCCTGTGGAGTAATTGTTGAAATTCGGAATAAAATTGCTTCTTTGTGTACCCGGAATATTGATGTTATCCTGATAGGCGCCATTTAATCCGATGCTGCCATCCAGGAGGCCAAACGGATTATGAACCCATTCCAAATCAAGGGAATGGGTAGTGATTTCCAGATTCATAGACGGAATATCGCTCAGCGATCCTATTCTGATGTCAAACTCTTTCCGCTTATTCAGTTGCAACCCATATTGGATATTAAACCTGCCGAATTCTGTGAGAAAGAATCCATTTATTTTGAATAAATCATGGGTAGCCTGTTGCCTGGGATTGCCAATGTCATAAGAAAAATCTTCAATAATGGGGGGGCGCTCACTTTCCAGCACCTTTCGCAGATCTTCCAAACTACCGGTAAGGCCTGTAATTTTCAAAATACCTACTTCCGTATCGAAATGACTATGATACAGTTCAATACCATAAGCAGGTTTCTTTAGACCCAAACCGATGGAATAATTAAGTTCTTTCACGCCGGAATTGGTCAAATTGTAATCCGGGGTATGGGTATCTCCGGCATTTTTTGAGCTCCCCTGAATGCGCCAGCCTAATCCGTTTATCGTGCTAAAACCTCCTTCTAATTGGACATCTCCGGTAAACGATCGGCCATTGCTCATGCCAATCAGGTTAATTTCGCTGTTCAAGCCAGCGCCAGTGGGCAGGTCAGGTGGTTCCACAATTACTACACCTCCCAACGCTTCCGAACCGTACTTTACGGCTGCCGCGCCTTTTACTACTTTTATTTTTTTCGCGATAAAAGGATCAATTTCCGGGGCATGTTCGGTGCCCCATTGCTGTCCTTCCAGCTTTACATCATTATTTAAAATCACAATCCTATTGCCCGATAACCCATGCACTACAGGTTTGGCTACTCCAGATCCGGTTTTAAGGGTACTAACGCCAGTAAGCTGTGCCAGCGATTCGCCCAACGATTCGCCCCGGGTAATTTCTATTTCTTTTTCAGTTAATGCGCTTTCCGGTATTGCTGCACTGGTCAGCGATTGTCCTTTAACGATAACATTATTCAGTACCAGGTCATCTTCTTGCAATAAAATGCTGATTGGTTTTGCTGATGGAACCGAAATGGTTATGTACTGGGTTTTATAGCCTGTAAAACGTACTACCGCTTCGTACTTTCCCTTTGGTATACTTTTAAGAAAAAACTTACCAGTTGCGTCGGTTACCATTCCCCGATGCAGGTTTTCAAGAAATATGGTAGCACCCGGAAGTGGCGTTCGGTCGGTCGATAACACCTCCCCACTTAGGGTATGGCCATTATTTTGCGCACTTACCTGGGCGTACAAAATACAGACCGCTACCATAAAGATGTATTTTTTCATGGATAGCCCTTAACTTTAAGCCTAAGAAATAACTTCTTGAGGCAAAATGATTGATAGGAATAAAAAAGCTTTGGATTAAAGTTGCGGTAAGCTGGTGCAATGGGGAGGGCCTCTGGAGGTACAGGTAACCCGTTCGCCCAGATAGGTTGCCGTTACATAAAAACCATCTTGTTTAGCCTGCACATCAATAAACTCATTGGCCTGAAAACTTTCAAGAAAATGAGTCTGATGAAAAAATAGCGTGCACAAACTACAATCTAAACTGCCAGCTATACCAGAATTATTATGAATGTAGTAGTGAGGCTGAGCCTGCCTAACCAGATTTTCTGAAGTACTGCTACTAAGGTTATGCAGATGGGTGGAATAATGTAATGGGAAAAAGGCAAACTGCACGAACAAAACCATAAAGGCAAGCCCAATAGAAAAATGCAGATGTAATTTTCTTTTTTCCATTGCGTCGAATGTAAAGTTTTTACGTCATAAATTCAAAAACAGGCCAATAGTTTTTAATTATGACTAAAAGCAGAACCTGTTCTAAAACACATTTGAAAGTGCCAAAACATATTTTTTATTATTTGGAAATTAAAATAAGTGAATTTTTTTTTGTAATTTTATGAAAATTTTTAATTTTTATAATTTTAATACAATTCAAACAATTTATTAATTAAGATTACGTATCGTGTAATGATTGTTTAAATTATTTTGTTTATAGGAAGTAATCGATAAATTTGCGCAAAATTTTATTTGGTAATGTGTAAATAAGATGTCTCATGAGCCAGGAAGAAAAAACTAGATATTCTACAGAAGAATTAAAAGAATTCGAAAAAATTATTGACGAAAAATTGAATAAGGCTAAAGAAGAACTGGAATACATTAAGTCTACGCTGAGTAGAAAAGATGATCCCGGAACGGATAATACGGTGGGTAGTACCAAGGTGCTGGAAGATGGCGCTGATACCATTGAAAAAGAAAATTTAAGTCAGTTAGCCGCTCGTCAGCAAAAGTTTATCAACCAATTAGAGAATGCCAAGGCACGAATTAAAAATGGCACCTATGGTATTTGTATTGATACCGGCAAACTTATACCCAAAGAGCGCCTGCGGGCTGTGCCACACACCATGCATTCTATTGAGGCAAAACTGAGCCGGCAATAATTTATTTACATTACCCATGTATGTGCGGCAGGTTCCTGGTAAACCAAACATTTGCCTGGAATTTGCCGCGTTTATTTTTATATTAACTCTTCACCATTAAAGTGTATCATGGAATTTTTGAAGTATCATATTGAGGCATTAATTTTTTGCGCGGCCAAACCTATCACTATTGCTGAAATTAGAAACTGTTTATCAGAAATGTTTGACGCGGAGGTTTCGGAAGAAGACATATACCTGGTGGTAGAGGAACTTGTAGCTAAATACAATAATGACGACTTTGCTTTTCAGATTTACCACATAGGAAAAGGATACCAATTTTTGACCAAACCAGCCTACCAGGCTAGTATTGGAATTTTACTGAAACAACAATCTAAAAAGCGCCTTTCTACAGCCGCCCTCGAAACGCTTTCTATTATTGCTTATAAACAACCGGTTACCAAAGCTTCGGTAGAGCAAATCAGGGGAGTAGGGTGCGATTATGCTATTCAAAAGCTACTCGAAAAATCGTTGGTTACCATTTTAGGAAAAGATGACACCATTGGTAAGCCGCTTTTATACGGCACCAGCGACAAATTTATGGAGTATTTTGGTATTAATAGTCTGGACGACCTGCCCACCCTTAAAGATTTCATTCAGGATGATAATTCAATCGGTGAAGAGGAACTGGAAGGTTTGAACTTATCGGATGACATGGTGTCACCTAAACTTTCTAAAAATTGGGGAGATAAAGACAATAACTTATTTTAACGCATGGGTTTCAAGTCCGATCATACCAAATTTCCCATTCCTGACCCTCCCTAAACCTTATCGCTGATTATCGAACCACCAGAAATCAAATCAATTAAATCATCAAGGTATTCACGGTTGTTAGCCAGGCGGGGTACTTTATTTTGTCCGCCCAGTTTGCCCCTTTTTTTCATCCAGCGGTAAAAAGTTCCTGATTCAACCTGATGAACCAAAGGTTGTTCCACTACCAGGTTTTTGGCACGTTTGGCATCATAATCAGAATTGATTTTTCGTAGCGTTTCGTCCAGGATGCGGGTAAATTCCTGTATATCGCTGGGAGCAACAGAAAATTCTATAATCCATTCGTGGCACCCTTTTTTACCTGCCGCGATGTACTTTGGTCCGGCTGTAAATTCTTTAAATATCGATCGCGTTTGTTCACAGGCCAAAGCAATGGCTTTTTCAGCATTTTCAACAATTAGTTCCTCGCCAAACGCATTGATAAATTGCTTGGTTCTGCCACTGATTTTAAACCGGAAAGGAGATAAAGAGGTAAATTTGATGGTATCGCCAATTTTATAACGCCAGAGGCCCGCATTGGTAGTAATTACCATCGCATAGTTTTTATTAATTTCTACCTCGCTGATGTCCAGGGTTTTCGGGTTTTCCTGATCTGTTTCGCTAACTGGAATAAACTCATAAAAAATACCATAATCCAGCATCAGCAGCATTTCGTCGGAATCAGTTTTGTCCTGAATACCGAAGAACCCTTCGGTAGCGTTATAAGTTTCCATATAGCGCATCGTACCCGAAGGAATCAGCGACTGGAAAAGCGACCGGTAAGGTGTAAAAGCTACAGCGCCATGGATAAACAATTCCAGGTTGGGCCATACTTCCAGAATATTTTTTTTGCCTTTTAATTCTACCACCCGTTGTAAAATAGCGATGGTCCAGGTGGGTACGCCAGAAATACTGGTTACATTTTCATCGGCTGTGGCGGCCGCTATTTTCTCTATTTTCTTTTCCCAGTTATCCATCAGGGCAATGTCGAGGCTGGGCGTACGTACAAACTGAGCCCAAAGGGGCAGGTTTTTCATGAGTACAGCCGATACATCACCATACCTGGAGCGGGCATTTTCATCAACCGGATTGATCTGCTGGCTACCGCCTACCGCCAGGTTTTTGCCAGAAAATACTTTGGTTTCGGGATAATTATTTACATAAATGGAGAGCAAATCTTTACCTCCTTTAAAATGACATTCTTCCAGTGCTTCGGCTGAAACCGGAATAAATTTACTTTGGGCATTGGTGGTGCCAGACGACTTGGCAAACCAGCGAATTTCACTGGGCCACAAAATGTTCTGCTCCCCTTTCATTAGCCGGTTAATATAAGGGAAAAATTCCTCGTAGGAAGAAATAGGGACTCTGTTTTGAAATTCTTTGATGCCTTTTATTGAACCAAAACCATATTTTTTACCAAATTCAGTGTTATCGGCATATTTAACCAAACCCTCCAGCAATTCTTTCTGAACTTCGAATGGGTATTTCATAAATAACTCAATCTGGTGAATTCTTTTTTTCATAATCCACCGTATTACTGAATTAAGTATTTCCATATATTATAAAATAAAGCTGGGGTTAATGAACTGGGTTATAAAATATAACTTACAAATATAACTTATATTTTTCTTCTAAGTTCAAAATGTTGCCCAAGGTATACCCGCCGCACCTGTTCATCTGCTGCCAGTTCTTCGGCACTACCGGCTTTGAGTAGTTTCCCTTCAAACATGAGGTAAGCGCGGTCGGTGATGGATAGGGTTTCGTTTACATTATGATCGGTAATGAGGATACCAATATTTTTGTTTTTTAACTGGGCTACAATGGTTTGTATTTCTTCTACCGCAATGGGGTCAACCCCGGCAAAAGGCTCGTCTAATAATATAAACTTAGGATTAACGGCCAAAGCTCTGGCAATTTCAGTACGGCGTCTTTCTCCTCCGGAAAGCACCAGGCCCTGATTTTTTCTAACATGTGTAAGGCTGAATTCCTCGAGCAGACTTTCCATTTTTTCTTTCTGCTCTTTTTTAGAAAGTTTGGTCATTTCCAGTACGGCTTTCAGGTTATCTTCCACACTTAGTTTTCGGAAAACAGAAGGCTCTTGCGCCAGGTACCCAATACCAATTTTGGCGCGCTTGTGCATGGGCAAATCTGTAATTTCCTGTGTGCCTAAAAAAATTTTTCCCGCGTTCGGTTTAATTAACCCTACTATCATATAAAATGAAGTGGTTTTACCGGCGCCATTCGGACCTAATAAACCCACAATTTCTCCCTGTGCGACTTCTACAGATATGTGATCTACAACGGTGCGGGCTTTATACTTTTTAACGAGGTCCTGACCTTTTAATACTAACATTATTAAGAAAAGAATTTAATAGAATATTTACTTCTTTACGAGGATAATGTAAGCAGGGTTTTTCCGGAAAACAAGCCCGAAATTAATAAAATAGGGGATAAGCTGGTGAAAAAAGAAAAGGTACTATAATTATGATTACAGTACCTTTTAAAAAAATAATATGCTACAGAAGCTAAAGTATTAAAGCTGAGTTTGCAGGATTTGATACCTGCGCTGCTCTTTTATTTGTCTTGTTTCCTGTTTTGCCTGAAACTGATTTTGAATGCTGTTGGCAAATACTTCGTTGCCAGAAATATATTTAATGGTAAGATACATGCCACGTTTAATTATTAAACAATTTCCTTCGGCATCAATAACCGAATTATCATTTGGGTGCGCGTCGGCCAGGCTAAAATATTTTACATTCAGAATGTGTTCAATTTTTTTAAGACTGGGCGTGTTCACATCTTTAAACGTATAACTGCCATAAAAGAACATATCTTTTAAAAAATGGAGTTGCGAAATTACTTTATAACCGCCAATATTAAATTTATAGAATATCACTTTATGGTTAGCGATTCTTCGGGTATTATCAAAAACAAATCTGGGTTTACCCAGCTTTTGCACCACCTCCGCATATGGCGTATTAAATTCTATATCTCTGAATTTGATCCTGATATGATCAACCCTGGGGGTGGTATCGGAATGCCAAAAAAGGTTGATTAATCCTTTTGAGCTTTCTTCCCGAAAAAGGCTTTTATAGTACTCTTCTTTTGAACTATAATAATAATAGGTGTTGCTCGACTTAAAAAATTTGTCAAGCAATCTGCCTGGAGTAAAACGTGTAAGGCCCATATAAAATGTAAATGAAAAAATGAGTAATTAAATCCATAAAAAAATAACGTCAAAGAAACTAGTAACAAATTTGCTCAGATAAAAAATAAACGCACATATTCTGATGACGTAGTGATTTAAATAAATTAAAAATTTTTTATGGCAATTTAATTCTAAATATCAATAACCACAGTTACTAAATGGCTTATAATTACCGATGTGCCTATTTCTAAATTTCCACTAAAAATTTCTCTTGAGGTCGTTAAAAATATTTAACTAGTAACAGGGTTCATCGGGTTAATAGGAAATAAAAAAGCTCCTGGATGTTTGAGACTGCTATTTTTAATAAGTTTTTTAATAAAAAACATAATAAATATAATATAGTTTGGGTAGCTGCCCTGGTTCCAATCCAGGTACTTATTATATTTTTCTAAAATTGAAATCAAGTACTAACTAGAGGGTCAAAAATTATTGGTGTAATATTTTCTATTATAGTTCCAGATTTAAATTCATTTGGTAATAATCTCTAATTATTAGTGAAAATTAAACTTCCAAGATTAAAAAATTGTCGGTTTTAAGGTATAGCTTCTTACAGGTAATTTTATAATTATTTTAACAATTTTTTTAAATAAAATGTAATAAAACCAAATAAATTAATATAGTTATATATATTATTGTTTTAGTATAATTTATCATTTAAGGTTTCTCATTAGCTTATCCATTACCATAATAATTTCAAGCAGATTACACTTACCTTTGCCGGAGCAGCCTTGCTGCTTTTCATTGCAGGCAATATGAATTACCAGGAAACATTAGCGTATTTATACAATTCGCTGCCCATGTATCAGAAGGTTGGGCAAGTCGCGTTTAAGAAAGACCTTACCAATACCTGGGCACTTAGCGCGCATTTGGGCCATCCACACCAATCTTTTAAAGCAATTCATGTGGCAGGCACCAATGGAAAGGGCAGTTCTTCTCACAGCATAGCAGCCATATCGCAGGCTGCCGGTTATAAAACAGGTTTATATACTTCGCCCCATTTAAAAAATTTTACCGAGCGCGTTAAAATTAATGGTATTGAAATTCCGGAGCAGGAAGTGGTGAACTTTGTGGCGGCCCATCAGGACATACTTGAAAAAATCCAACCTTCATTTTTTGAAATGACGGTGGGAATGGCTTTTGACTACTTCGCCCGGCAGCAGGTCGACTTTGCTGTAATTGAGGTCGGATTGGGTGGAAGGCTTGATTCTACTAACATTATTACCCCAGTGGCAAGTCTGATCACCAATATCAGCTTTGACCACCAGGAAATGCTGGGGGATACACTGGAAAAAATAGCGGCAGAAAAAGCCGGAATTATCAAACCTAATGTGCCAGCGGTAATAAGTGAGAAGCAACCTGAAGTTACTAGGGTGTTCACCGAAAAGGCTGAATCTTTAAACGCACCCCTGTTTTTTGCTTCCGATAATTTTCAGATCGTACTTAAAAACAGTGAACTTGACCAGCAAAGTGTTGATGTATATGAGCAGGCCCAACTGAAATTTGAGGACCTTCAGTTGTCATTAGCAGGAAGCTATCAGTTGAAAAATATTGCCGGAATTTTACAAACCATCACCGTGCTACAGGAACAGGGATATGCGATTTCTGACCAGCACATCCGGGAAGGCATTGGACGAATGAAAGTACTTACAGGCTTAAAGGGGCGCTGGCAAGTTCTTCAGAGAAACCCTGCTGTAATTTGCGACACAGCGCATAATGAAGCGGGCATCCGGGCAGTAATGAAGCAATTGTTGGCTTATCCGTATTTAAATTTACACATGGTGATGGGAGTGGCGCGAGAAAAAAAACTAGAAACCATTCTTTCTCTTTTACCTGAAAAAGCCAGATACTATTTTTGCCAGGCTCAAATACCCAGGGCCTTACCAGCCAGTGACTTAGCCGCGGCAGGTAAACACTTTGGATTGGAAGGAACGGTATTTGAAAATGTAAATCAGGCATTGAAAGCAGCACTGAAAGCAGCAGATGCGCGGGATATCATTTTTGTTGGCGGCAGCTCTTTTGTGGTAGCGGAAATTGAAAATTTATAATGAGGAACAAATTAGAACGGTTCAGCGATAATGCTGTTCGAAAAAATGTAATTGAACCGGGAAAAGAAATATTCAGTAACATCAAAGGCAACTGGCATCAGCGCTATTTTGAAAACACCAACCCGATTGTGCTGGAATTGGGATGTGGAAAAGGGGAATATACCACCGGATTGGCACGCCTGTATCCTGATCATAATTACATTGGCGTTGATGTGAAAGGAGCACGCATTTGGGTCGGCAGTTCCATGGCCATAGAAGAAAACCTGAAAAACGTAGCCTTTTTGCGAATTCGTATCCTGGATATCGATCAGCTTTTTAATCAGGATGAAGTTGCTGGTATCTGGATCACCTTTCCTGATCCACAACCTAAAAAAAGGGATACCGACAAAAGGCTCACCAGTCCCAGATTCATTGAATTGTATAAAAAAATAATGAAACCTGGCGGAATGCTGCATTTCAAAACCGACAATAAAGCGCTATTTGAATATACGCTGGAAACTTTACAGGAAAGAAAAGATATCCAAAATCCGCGGCATACCTTCGACCTGTATCAGTCTGATTTACTGCGCCACCACCACGGTATTACTACCAGTTATGAAAGGAAGTTTGTAGACGAAGGATTAAAAATCCATTACCTGCAATGCAACATAACAGCATGAGCATCGGAAAGTAATTTTTTATTTCTCATTCTGCGTTACTTCATTTTATTATTGTGCCAGGTTAAACCGAATCTGAGTGCCTAACTCGGTGGTGGTTCTTTTATACGAGTTGGTTACCCGCGGATCATTCACCGTACGGGTGTAATACAATTGTATCTGAAGTTTTTCATTCAGTACATAACTTACCGTTGGCCGGAGCTGGAAGTTGAGGTTGCCATTCGTAACCGTATTCTCTTCATCTATTTTACGCTGTATGGTTTCAGTATCTTTAATGGCCATGGTTAACCGGAAGGTAAGGTCATTATCCAACACAATTTCTCTGCCCCGCAATTTAAAAGGCAGTTTAAATTTTGATTTGGTAAATCCCAGCTCCAAAGCAAAATCTTTGCTGTTGAGTTCGGTAATCTGGGCATTGGATAAGTTCAATGCCAGGTTCCTTTCCGTTCGGTATTCAAACCTGCCGGTAAGTCTGTTCTTGGTTCTCACATTAAAACCAATCAGCGGATTAAATCTTTCTATAATAGTAACCTGCTGAATGATATAAGTTGGTACAAACAAGCCATTTTCTGGATTCACTTCCGTAGCAGTGGCCGGATTGTAATCTTCGATCGGATTTCTAAGGTTCAGTAAATCATCGCTGTTATAAGCAAGTGCATTGGTAAAGCTGCTTACGTCATAAGCCGAACTGTAACCATGTGAAATACTCACCGACTGGAACACATCGGTAAGTGCTGGAATCAGGTTGGTTAAGCCGGTGTAGTCTATGCGCCAGTTGGGTAACGGAATTTTAGGAAATGGATTCAAACTCACATCGCCTGGACTTTTCCCGGTGTAGGCAGCTAAAAATGAGGGGATCAGTACATCCTGTGAATTCAGATCGTATACGCCACTATCAACCGGGTTAGCGGCGGTTAATCTGCTGCTGATCGTGCTCCGGTAACCCTCGAAATTGCTGAAAGATTCGGAAACATTTTCAGCATTGTTTTTATCAAAAGCGGTACGGAGTGTAAAATAGGAAATAGAGTAATTCCCGCTTCGGGTAGGATTCAACGGTTCATATCCATTGTTTCCTGTATAGAATATTTCCTGGTACGAAGAGGTTTGGGTTTTATTTACATCAATTTGTATCCTAAAATCCCGTGCCGGTTCCACCAGGGCTTTTATGGCGATATTTTCCGTGGCAATCTGGCTGAAAGGAGTGGTTAGGATAGTATTCGAATCACTTTTCACCAACCAGCCTTCGCTGTATGCTTTGTAGCGAATACTGGGATCCTGACTGCCCAGTAAAAATGGAATACCCGGCGCGTTGAAACTGCTATCCATGCCAAAGAAATTAACGGTAGGCTTAAATCCGGGCAACTGGGTTCCCTCATTAATGTTATAAGTGACATTAATGCTGCGCAACGACATAAGCAGTCGAAGAAAACCTTTTACAAATTTTTGTTCAGAAGGACTTTCTTCCGAAGCCTGATCCGCATTTTCCGCGTTATCGGTTGGCGGAGGCGTTCTTCGCCGTTGTGGCGGCCCATTAATGTCTCTTAAAAACGCGATCTTATTGTATAAAGTCACAAAATCTAACTGACCATTCAGTGCCTGATCACGGTTGTTTTCAATGGTATTTCCATAGATTTCTGCCTGGCTGAGTTCTCCCGGCAACTGACTGTACGCGCCGGCACGCCAGTTATAACCCGCGGCATACCGTACGTCAGCTTTTATCCAGTCGGTAATAGGAATTCTGTCCAGCGGCACGGTATAGGTACCGCTTACCGACTGGGTGTAATTTTTTATTCTTCCTAATTTTTTTAAATTATTGATGATGGTATCCTCCTGTTCGGTGGAATACTGGTCGATATCGCCAAAGGGTTCATCAATAATGGCATTGGCCTGGGCGGTATAATCCAGCGACAGATTACGGGTAAGATTCCACCTCAGGTTATACAATCGATTAAAGGTAAACGATTTCTGATAATAGGGGGCAATGCCCACGGTGGTGAGATCAGCATTTCGCAGCTGGGTTTTGATATAACTTCGGTTCAACTCAGCACTCACGCTCACACTGGTTGGTAATGGAGAAAAATTAAAATCACGTAACAGGGCCAACCAGGGCGATTGTATATTGGTAAAAGGTTCTACTGAAATGGTAGGAAACGAATAATTATAGCCAATACCACCCCGCGTTAAACGCTGGATGTACGCTGCCGTATTAAAATTACTTTCCTCCACATCGCTGTACGAATAGCTGAAGGTAAAATTAGATAAATCGTAAAACTGACTTTTGGTATCGTTGGTTTTTATTTTCCTCACGTTTGTAAAGTTCAGGCTTCTCCTTACCGATTGGGCCGTTACAATGTCCAGGTAATTTCGCCTTTCTACCGGATCGGCAATAGCATTCAGAGAGGCATCCAGCGGTATGTCCGGATCTTTCGGATCGTATTGGGGAACAGATTTTCCTTCTTCATAGCTTACATACATGGGCAGGCTTAAGCCAAACTTTTCGGGGAAGAATTTATCTAAGGTTACATTAGCCGAAACGTCGTACTCCGTAATTTCTTCCCGGCTGCGTTCTGAAATTCTGGATTGGATGCTACCAAAGCCATTGGTAATATGACGAACCGAAGCGGTAACATTGGCAAAGTCAGCCAGTTTGGCATTGATCCTGGCATTGGCAGCCCAGCCCTGCCTGCGGTCAAAATCGGTTACCCGCAATTCGTTGGCCCAGATGCAGATGGATTTGGCGGCCCGATCTTCACTCTCCGGGTTGCGCACCCCGATCATTACCGTTTGTACAGTACTCAGGTCAGGACGACCTACTACGGAGATGCGGTTGCGACCAATTTTTTGGGTATATGGAAGATTGGTATCCACATTGGCCTTGTCACGGGCAGACTTCACCGCATATAAATCATTCAGTACAAAATCAAATTCGTTTTCTTCCGGCCATACTACCTGCGGATCAGCAATACCGGGTTGCGACATTACCAGCGGAATTTCCACTTCGTAGTAGTTTTCGGTGAAATCTGTTCCTAACCGGATAAATCCGTATACCGTGCTGTCGGTGGCATTGTCGCTTTCCGCATGGATAAACATTTTGATTTTCCCATAATTAATCAGGTCCAGATTCATGTTTTTGTAGGCAGCCCGTGAATCTTTATCCAGCAGGTTTTCAATACAAAGCTGCAACGATTGTTCGTTTACCTGGCGCTCAATGGCAGAAGTATTATCACGGTCGCGTTTAAAGCCGGGAGGCAACACATAAGGTGAGCGATTGGCACCACCTTCTCCGTTTTCTTCTATATTCACAGCCGAAACGGTAAACCGGGCATCATACGGTTCGGGCACTTCAAAAAGGCCTTTATCAAAAAGGTTCCCTTCGTATTTTCGCCACTGGCTGCCTACCAACTGGAATTTTACAAAACGCATCACTACCGGTTGTTGCCAGCCGGTTAAATACGTACGAATGTACCGGATAGATTTAAATCCGTTGATATTCCCCTGTACCCGGTTGGGTTCACGAATAGGAATGCGAAACAGGTACCATTTGATATTGGCGTTGGGAACGGTTACCTCATCCACAATATTATGCTTGCCTACCGCCAGATCTCCTTTTCTAAGCCTGATGCGGTATTCATAGTATTCTTCCAGTTCATTCAGGGTATTGTCCCGGTTCAGGTCTTCATTATCAGGAGTTTGCGTGCCGGAAGGCGTATACCGGGTATTGGGATTGTTCACGATGGGAGAGTTTCCTTCATGGTTATTAAAGGCCTTGTATCGCTCTACAATTTGCGCGTCCTGTGCATCCCATTCCGCATCCAGATAATACCTGAAATTATCGGCAGACGGGTCGCCTAACACGGCATCACGGGCCTGGGCCGGCAATCGGTTGATAAAGTTCTGGTCAAAGAAACTTACTTCGTTTTGGTTCTTTAAACCATCCTGTCCTATATCCTGGTTATTGCGGATTTCCGCGGAATTGTCAAAAGCATCGAGGAGAAACTGTTGGGTGGTAACTTTTCCCCATACAGTGGTATCTACCTTGTTGTCAGTATTATCGGCGGGCAATCCATTCTCAAAACCATGCCGGTCGTCCTGAATTAAATCTTCAGAAACACTACCCAGGTTAATTACCAGTTCGCCGCCTGTGGTATTGTTTACATTATTCACGCCGTCCTGTACTACGCCATTGGGGCCATCGATAAATGGGTCCATTAACCAGAATTCCAGGTACTCTACGTTGGTTTTATCGAAATCCACGTCGGAAGTTATGGCCCGGCTGATACCCCCCCAGTTGGTAGTAGGGTCGGGGAGAAACCCCTCATTGGTGAGATTAGGGTTGTAGTTATACGAACCTCTTTCTTCCGGAAAATAGGCAATGTCAAATGCGGGAATATTGGTATTCACTACCTGCTTTTGTTGCCCGGGAAACACCTCCTGCGGAAAAATAGCTCTTTCGTAATGGTTGGTAATATCATCGGGCAGGTTGTCGGGTTTCAGGCCGCCCTGTCGGGTATAAAAGGCTGTATTGTCAACCGTATACCAGGCTATTTTGGCTCTTTTATAACCTAAACCCAGACTGCTTCCGGCAATTGCCTGCTGGTCGAACCGCTTGTCGTCGGTAATAGGCGTGGCCGCCAGTTGCCAGCTATTCAACTGGCCGAGGCTGAAAGGCGTGACTGTATTTTCAAAATCGTCGATATAAGAAGTTCCTTCTCCATCTACAATGTTAGAAGTGCCGGGAATAAGCTGGGCATATTCGGCATTTACGGTAATGGTAGAAAGTTCCTTGGTTTGAATCAACGGTAGGAAATCCACCATTTTGGTAATGAAACGGGAATCTTTCCGGTAATTAAGGTCAAAACCAAACTGGGTGTTTCTGGTAGGTTCATCCCCAATACTGATTCTGGAAACGATGGGCCGTTCATTCAGGTGCAACAAAGTGGCGCCCAGGTTAATATCTTCGTTGAACTGATAATCGAACCGGGTTCCGAAAAAAGAGCGGGTTTGAAAATTAAACAGGTCAGCTTTCTCATAGGTAATTCTGATTTTCTTTCCCGAACTGCTTACCCCTTCGTTCAGAATATTTACTTTACCCAGATTATAATCTACCGTATAGTCAGTTCCTTCAGTAAGCAGGGTATTGCCGGCATATACCACCACCGAACCTTCGGCAATATTAATTCCGGGTAACATAATTTCGCTGGAAGAACCGGCGGTATACTGACCCACCAGAAAAAACTTGTTTTTATTGGTTTCCAGTTCTGCCTCTGCCTTGGTAGTTTCATACAAGGCATTGTATACGTATTTGTTTTTCAGGTTTTGCTGCCCTGCCGAAAAAAGGGTGTCCAGGTCCTGCCCAAAAGGTTCCAGCACCGGAAAAATTATGTTGCCAAAATTGGTATTGATCGTGATGCCTTCAATAAAGTCAAAGTTTCCATCTGAAGGCCGGTCGTTATTCGGATTGAGTCGGTCTAACCCTAGTAATTGGATAAGCGGGACATCCTGAACCCCTGGACCACCTTCGTGTAAGCTGGGGTTATCAACACCAGAGGCATCATCGCGGTAAATAATACGCAACTGAAAACCTTCCTGGCTTACCTGGCTGGCATTCAGTCCGTATACATTTTTCATCATCAGGTCCCAGGTGGGTACCTCAGTATCAATTTTATTGGGACGTAACATTTTCAGGAAAATAACCTGGTTTTCAGATCGGTTCTGGTAGTCTTCGGTGAGCTCGCCTACCTTATAAGGTTGTCCGTTATAGGTATATTCATAAGCTACGGCCAGTACCTCATCGTTCTGTAACTTCCGGAACAGAGAAATATAACCCAGTTGAGAGTTGAATTCATATTCTTTTTCGTCCAGTTTTCTGGCAGATGATACTTTTACATAGTCTACAGAATTCTCGAAACCAAATGTGCTTTCCAGAATGCTGCCTACCTGATTGGCATCGCGAACTCCTGGTGTGCCTTGCAATTCCTGATACAGGGTGTTGGCGCCATTGGCTGAAGGTACATTGCCATTGCCACCAAACTGATCTTTCCGATACACGCGGTTGCCTTCTCCAAGGTCCATAAAAGCCACAAAATTCCGCTGGGTTTCCGTATCGTTGTTTCTGTTCAGCACATATACTTCCACCCGGGTAATATTTACCCCGGAAGTAACCTGCGGAATGGCGCTTAACCATTTTTCATAGTTATTCCGAAAAAAATGTCCCAGGAAAAAGTGGCGGTTTTCGTCGTATTCGGAAGCCCGAAGCGAAAATTCCCTGGCCTGTGTGCCACCTTCAATCTCTACAGCATCCGATTGTCCACGCTGTACGGAAGCTACGCCGGTAACAAATAGTTTTCCGAACTGTAACTGCGTTTTCATACCAAACAAACTTTGCGAACCACTCATTAAGCTGTTGGTTACCGGCAGGCTCACCGTTCCCAATTCTATTTTCTTAATAATTTCTTCCTCAAAGCCGGTGTATTCTACCTTTACATCGTTCTGAAAGTCGAAAGAATTATTGTTGTCGAAATTAGCGGTTACGGCCAGTTTTTCACCTACTTTACCCACCACATTCAGGCTGATCTGCTGGTCGAAATCGAAGTTTACCGTACGTTGCTGGCGAATGGGTATTTGCGGATTATTAATGCGCTGGGCCCGGGCACCAAAATCAAGGGTAACAAACCCATTCGGCTGAATATCAACAAAAGAGCCACCAAATATCCTGTCGAACAAAGGTGAGGTATAAATGGGTGGAATGAGCTGACGACCACTGACGGCACTTTCACCATCCAGACCGGCAGACCGGTTTTTCCAGTAATCTTTGATCATTTGCTCGTCGTTATACTGCGAGAACTGTTCGAAAGACATGCTGGTGGTAGGGCGGTAATTTAAATCGCCAATTTTTTCGTAAATGGTATAATTGAGTCCGGTATCAATTTCAACATCCATTTTCAGGCTGGCCGGGTCCTGTAATAACAAAGGAGAAGGTGAAGTAATATCAGAAAATGAAAAAGGATCGCCCAGCCGGTCTTTAGGTTGATACGTTGGCATACTGGAAGGCTTGTAGGGCTGATTGGATAAACTGTCTGCCTGCAAAGAATCGACCGGAATGGTATCCAAAGGAATGGTGTCGCTTGGAACGCTCAGCAGACTATCAGCTTCATCAACCGGGGTAACCTGTCCTATCACAATAAGGCTGTCGCATACCAATAGCAGGAAGCATGAAAAAAATGCTATCAAAAAAGGTGATAGCTGTCGCATGAAATCAGTGGTTTAAGGTAATGTTGAATGTTTAACAACGAATAAATAATTCTGGTAATGTATATTTAAGCCGTTTTAAGGGCTGTTTTTATTAAATCTTCCAGCATAATTGGCTTTAAGTCTTTTCTTTTTTGCCAATCGCTCAGCACTTTGTCGATACTTTTTTCGGCGACTGCTTTGCTCATGCCAAGCGTGACTAATGCAGTCAACGCTTCGGTTCGTAATGTATTGTATGTGCCAAATGGTAATCCTGTAACTTTTCCGTCAGAAGTTTCCTCCTTTCTGGTTTTGTCCTGTAACTCCAAAACAATACGCTGGGCAGTTTTCGCGCCAATACCTTTTATGCTCTGAATGGTTTTAATATCTCCTGTACTGATAGCGGCTTTCAGGTTGGATACCGATAGGGAAGAAAGCATCACCAAAGCTGTATTGGGACCTACGCCTGAAATGCCGATTAAATCCAGAAAAAGTTTTTTTTCGTTATCTTCAGCAAACCCATACAGGGTATGGGCATCTTCTTTAATGTGCAGGTAAGTAAGTAGTTTAATTGACTCTTTGTCCTGTAAATAATCATAGGTATGCAAAGAAATTCTAAGTTCATAACCCAATCCATTTACATCAACAATCACATTAGTCGGTTCCTTCTGGGTCAATTTCCCTTGTATGTATGCAAACATAAAATAATTATCTAAAAATCCTGAAATATAGGTTTCCGGGGTAATCTGTGCGCGAAATTATCATACTTTTATAATTCACCAAACATGGGAAAGTACAGGTTTGATAATAATTTTTCGTAATTTGAAACTAAATTTTTATATATCTATAAATATATTTAAGTTTTTAGCGCAGCTATACCTTTATTAATAGTTTAAAAAATTACCGATTACTAAATTAGCACTTAAGAATTTCAATTAAAAAAATAGGAATGCTGGCCAGGTGTAAGAATTTTTTCGTTTTCCTATTTCTTCTGGAAAGCTTTGTGGCCTTTTCTCAAAGTATCGATACCGTGTCTGTTATTATCCGCGGCAAGGTAGATGAACTTAATGGATTGGCCAGAAAATACGAGGAAAGCTCTTCTGATTCAATGCTTTTGCTGAGCAAACAAGCGCTCAGAATATCTTATCAGTCACAGTACGACCAGGGTATTGCCGATGCCTATATGAATATGGCCAACTATTTTGTTGATAACCACCATAGCAATTGGGATAGTACTACTTTTTATTTTCAGAAGGTACTGGATATACATTTTGCCAATCAGGATTCATTAAGAATAGGAAAAGCCTTTTACGACCTGAGCCAAACCTATTACATCAACGACAATTACCCGCTGGCACTGAATTATGCTACACGGGCTAGAGAGACATTCGAAAAGCAAACAAAAGGAGCCACCCAGCGCAACCTGGAATATCTGGCGAACACCCTATCGCTGATATGCGAGATCAATAACTACATGAGCAACAATGAAATCGCTACCCGCAATTGTATTGAAGCGTTAAAATTGTTCAACGAACTTTCTATGGAAAGGCAAAAAGCCCCCTTACTAAAAACCATGGGGAGTGTGCATTATGACCTTAAAGATTATGAAAAGGCGCAGGAATACCTGCAACGATCGGTGCTGGTTTCTGAGAAGTATAACCTTCCCTATAATTTGTCGTCGGCTTATATCGGGCTTGGAGAAGTAGAACTGGCACTAACCGATTATGAAGAAGCGCTGGAATATTTTAACAAAGCACTGGCGCTTGATACCCTGAGCAACGACTCTACCGGTACCGGGGGGGAAAGCAGTTATGCCTATTATAGTATCGGAAAAACGTATGTGTTGCAGGAAAAAAATGACGAAGCCCTGCAAATGCTTGAAAAAAGTATTATTAAAGCCAATATAAAAAGCGATCAGCTATTGCAGGCAAAAATTTTTCTGGAACTGGGAAAGGTCAATTATAATCTGACCCAATTAGATTCCACTATCAATTACCTGAATCAGAGTAAAGCGATTGCCGAGAAAATTCAGGCCAGTTCTATTTTGCGTGAATGTTATCTGGAATTAGCCAAATACTATAATAGAATCGGCGATCTGGAAAACGCGCTGGTTAACTTCAGGCTGATTATCCTGATTGATGAAAAACTGTTCGCGGAACAAAACGCCAAACAGATTGCCGAAATTGAAACTTTATACGATGTAGAAAATCTGGATAAAGAAATACAGATTTTGAAACAGGAAAATGAAATCCAGAAACTGAACGCTAATGAGCGGCGGATAATCAATTACAGCCTGGTGGCAGGTATTATGCTGGTTACCATGCTGGTGGTAGTTTTTTATTATCAGAGCAGAAGAAGACAGAAAATAAACAAGGAGCTTGAACAGAAAAATGAGGCCATTAACCAGCAAAAATTGCGGATTGAGTTGCAGAACAGCGAAATTACGCAAAAAAGTAATTTGCTGGAAGAAAACAGCCGCAACATAACAGACAGTATTTTATACGCTAAAAAAATTCAGCTTTCACTGTTGCCCGACCAGCATCGTATTAAAGATTTCTTTCCCAATTCTTTTGTTTTTTTTCGCCCCAAAGATATCGTAAGTGGCGATTTTTACTGGCTGGCTAATAATAATAATCAGGTAATTATAGCCACTTTAGATTGTACCGGACATGGCGTACCCGGCGCTTTTATGACCGTGCTGGCTAATTCATTACTGAATCAGCTGGTACTGGAAAACAAAATATACAGTCCGGATGTAATATTATCGTTGCTGGACAGCCGGATTAAGCAGGCTTTACACCAGCAAAATGGCGATAGCACCACCATTACCGATGGTATGGACATTGCCGTTTGCCAGATTGATCTGGATACATTAAATATTGTATATTGTGGCGCGAAAATGCCGGTTTTCTATACCCAAAATGACGAACTCTTCCAGTTAAATCCGGATCGGTATTCTTTGGGCGGTACTGAATATGGCGAGAAAGAATTTAAAAATAAATGTATCCACCTGGAAAAAGGGGATATGTTTTATATGGCTTCCGATGGTTTCCAGGATCAGTTTGGTGGCGTAAATGACAAAAAATTTATGCGAAAAAAGTTCAGAGATCTGCTGGGAAGCATTTACGGACTTGAAACCACCAAACAATCCAAGAAAATAGAAGAAATTTATGATACCTGGAAAGGCAATCAGGTGCAAACCGATGATGTCATGATTATTGGTATCCGCCTTTAGCATCAAACTTTTTTCAACTGAATAGGTGGCAGGCTGCCTTCAATTTTTGTCCGGTTTTTTTCCTGCCAGGCCGGAAGTTTTAATGCTTCGCCCAAATTAGCCTCAGCTTCGTCTACCGTGAACCCGGGATTGTTGGTGGCCACTTCGAACAAAATGCCAGCCGGTTCTCTAAAATAAATAGAATGAAAATATTGCCGGTCAATAACTTCAGTTACCTGATACCCCAGCGCGTTTATTTTCTCTCTGATTAACTGATGGGTTGCATCATTATCGGTACTGAAAGCAACGTGATGCACAGAACCACCGCCCTGTACGGCCCGATGCCCGGTAGGATTCCAAAGCAGATCAACCATAGTGGCCGGCCTGCCAGCTTTTGCCTGAAAACGAAACCGGTTTCCTTTTTCTGCCAGCAGGGTATGTTCCAGCGTCTCGGTAAGTAAGCCGGCAGTTTTTTCGTAACTCCCTACCGCTAGTGTAACACCATAAAAGCCTTTAATCGCGTTTTCGGCTGCTACAGGCCCTTCGATCCAGCCTGAGCGATGATCGTCCGCATTGGCAACCAGTTCCAGACCAAGCCCGTCATGGTCTTCAAAGTAAAGTACCTCCTCATCAAATCTGTTTTCAGGGTCGCGAAAGGCTACATTAAGTTTGGTGAAGCGGTCAGCCCAGTAGTTCAGGGCATTTTGCGGCACCGAAAAAGCAATGGTTGATGTTTCGCCGTTACCTTTTACCCCTTTTCTGATAGCCCCGAAAGGGAAAGTGGTAAAAACAGTACCGGGCGTTCCTATTCCATCGCCGTAATACAAATGATATACATCTGGCGCATCAAAATTGATGGTTCGTTTTACCAGCCTGAGTCCTAGTAGGTCGGTGTAAAAATCTATATTTTTCTGGGCATCACCAGCCAGTGTGGTTACGTGGTGCAAGCCGTTTATTAACTTTGTCATGGTAGTGGTGTTTATAAACTAAAAGTAATTATAAATTATTTTTACTAAAGATTTCTCTTGCCGAAATTTAATCAGGTAAAAGATTTTTATTTACTTGTATATACTTTAATTGTATATACAAATATTGTTTAATAAAGTTTCACTTTTCATATAAAAAATTATCGCGGTCTGTTAAAATTGGTATTTATTGCCGCAATTATGGTAAAAACTATACTTTTGCAAAGGCATTTTTCAAAATACAATTTTACAGCATAATGGCACAATACGATTACAGGTCTTTAGAGAAAAAGTGGCAACAGTATTGGGATGAACACCAAACCTACCGGGCAGAAATAAATATCGCGAAACCCAAATTTTATGCCCTCGATATGTTTCCCTATCCTTCGGGTGCGGGCTTGCACGTAGGGCATCCGCTGGGTTATATAGCATCGGATGTGGTGGCCCGGTACAAAAAACTGAAGGGATTTAATGTATTGCATCCGATGGGCTTTGATGCCTTTGGGTTGCCTGCTGAGCAATATGCTATTCAAACCGGTCAGCACCCGGCTATCACTACGGCACAGAACATCAGCCGGTATAAGGAGCAACTCAGAGGTTTTGGATTTTCTTTCGATTGGGATAAGGAAGTACAAACCAGTGATCCGTCTTATTATAAATGGACACAATGGATATTTGTGCGGTTGTTCAAGAGCTGGTATAATAATGAATCTGACAAAGCGGAGCCTATCGACACACTGATCCGTATTTTTGAAGCCCACGGAAATGAAAAGGTAAATGCCGTTGCCGATGAGGATACTCCTGCTTTTACTTTAGCCGAATGGAATGCTTTTTCTGAAGTTGAAAAGCAACGCATGCTCTTGAAATACAGGCTGGCTTACCTGGCCAATACCATTGTAAACTGGTGCCCCGAACTGGGTACCGTGCTTTCTAACGATGAGGTAAAAGACGGTTTTTCAGAAAGAGGAGGCTTTCCCGTAATCAGGAAAGACATGCTGCAATGGAATTTGCGCATTACCGCGTATGCCGACCGTTTGTTGTCGGGTTTGGATACTATTGACTGGCCCGAGCCGCTGAAAGAAATGCAGCGTAACTGGATTGGCAAATCGCTGGGCGCGGAACTGGCATTTAAAACTGAAGTGCCTGAAGCATCTATTAAAGTGTTTACTACTCGAATTGATACCATTTTTGGGGTTACTTTTCTGGTGTTGGCGCCCGAACATGAGCTGGTGGAAACGCTCACAACTGCTAACCGTAAAGCAGCAGTTACCGACTATGTGGAACAAGCTAAAAATCGCTCGGAACGCGACCGGATGAGTGATGTAAAAACCATTAGTGGTGAATTTACCGGTTCCTATGCCATTCATCCTTTTTCTGGAGATAAAATCCCGGTTTGGGTGGCCGATTATGTGCTGATTGGTTACGGAACCGGCGCCGTAATGGCGGTTCCTGCCGGCGACCAGCGCGATTATGCTTTTGCAAAACATTTTAATTTGCCAATCATTCCTATCATTGAAGGAACTGATGTTTCAGCAATGGCCGATCCTACCAAAACCGGCACTATGATCAATTCCGGCTTTATCAATGGGATGGAGGTAAAAGATGCCACCCTTCGGGCGATTGAGGAACTGGAAAAACTGAAGATTGGCAAAGCCAAAACCAATTTCAGAATCCGGGATGCCATTTTTGGCCGGCAGCGCTATTGGGGAGAGCCCATTCCTGCCTACTTCGATGGCGATATTCCGTATGTGCTGGACGAAAGCGAATTGCCTTTGACGTTGCCGGAAGTAGATGCCTACAAACCCACCGAAGCCGGTGAACCCCCACTGGGCAGGGCCACCAACTGGCAAACCGCGGACGGTAAACCCTATGAACTTACTACCATGCCGGGATGGGCAGGCTCCAGCTGGTATTTTTTCCGGTATATGGACCCGCACAACGAAAAGGAATTTGTGAGCAAAGAAGCGCAAGCCTACTGGAAAGATGTGGATTTGTATATCGGCGGCGCCGAACATGCCACTGGCCATTTGCTGTATTCCCGGTTCTGGACCAAATTTTTGTACGATAGGGGATGGGTAAATGTAGACGAATATGCTAAGAAACTAATCAACCAGGGAATGATACAAGGAATATCTGAAAAAATATGCAAATTTGGCCGTCTTGGATCTACAACAAGTAAAACAAATACTATTTATTTCCAAAATGAATTAGGTATAGTTGGACCAGAGATTATTAATAATGATAAAAATTTCCATGTGTTTGTAAGTTACGATGTTGTTAATAGTATCTCCCGTTATCAAACTTCTGATCATTACGTACTGATTGATTGTGTAACAAATAACGAACTAGATATTAATAAATATTTGGAATGGCGAGCCGACCCAGAATTTGCAGATGCAGTATTTGTAACTAAAAGTGGATATTGGCAAAATGGATCTTTTCAACAAGTAATAAATGGACCAATAGAAGATATTTTTAAGACAAAGCCTGAAGTTGAAAAAATGTCCAAATCCAAATACAATGTGGTCAATCCTGACGATGTTATTGCACAATATGGCGCGGATACCCTCCGGATGTACGAGATGTTTCTGGGGCCATTGGAGCAATCGAAACCCTGGAATACCAATGGCATTGACGGGGTGAATAAATTTCTTCGCAAACTCTGGCGGCTGTTTCATAACGATGACGATCAGTTTGCGGTTTCTGATGCCGAACCTACCGCGGAAGAACTGAAAATACTGCACCGCACCATTAAAAAAACCGAAGATGATATTGCCAGTCAGTCGTTTAACACCTCGGTGAGCAGTTTCATGATTTGTGTGAATGAACTAAGCAGTTTGCAGTGTAATAAACGAAAAATACTGACCGATCTGGTAGTTATACTTTCACCCTATGCGCCGCACATTGCCGAAGAACTGTGGCAGTTGCTAGGTAATAGCGAAAGCGTAACACAGGCTTCTTTTCCTGCATTTCAGGAAAAATACCTGATAGAGCAAAGCTATGAATATCCTATTTCCATCAACGGTAAAGTGCGTGCTAAAATGAATTTCGCTTTGGATATGCCGGTAGCGAATATTGAAAGGGAAGTGCTGGCTTCGGAAAAAATTCAGAAATGGCTTGAAGGCAAAACTCCCAAAAAGGTGATTATTGTACCGAAGAAAATCGTGAATATTGTGATCTGACCTTTGGGCTGTCAATCGCAACCCATCCCACTATGAAGATTAGTTATTCGTTAATGGTTATTCGTTGGTTAACCATTAACTACAAATACCTATCACAGGCCATTGGCACTGGTGGCAGCGTCGCGTCGCAGGGAATCGGTTTGTGGACTGGTAAAGGGAAGGGTTTGGGTAGTATCTACCAGAGATGGGATTTTTTCGGGGAAGACGGTATGCATTTTAACTGTTTTTAATTCGCTTTCCCGCTTTTCTATGTGTACGCTTTCGATAACCCCATACCTGTTTTTCGCGGTGAGAAATTCCTTGGGCAATGAATCAGGACCGAATAAGGAAAATTTTGCTATTCGTACACTGTCATCTAAAATGAATGTACTTTGAAAGGCAGGACATATCATGGGTCTGCAGGCCTGCAGGCAGTATATCGCGATGAGGATAAATACAACAGGTAAAAACTTGTTCATCCAAAGAAATGCATCTCAGTTATTATTGCCTATAGTTTAGCCTTGTTACTCTGTTTGTTAAAAGTAGAATAATGCCAACACATCAATAAAAATTTAATATGAGCAAATTTGAAACAATAAAAGAGTCTCTTATTATTAAATACTATCATTATGTTACACTTCTCAGATATCTATTTAAATAGTCATATTTGATCAAAATATAATTTAAAGAGCGAATTAATATGAATATTTAATGGAAGTGCTTAATTATTTGCATAATTATGCCTGCAAACTTCAGTTAGATTTTGTCAGGGTTATTATAAGAAGCAAAAATTTTATTACTTCAATTAGTTTCTCCTCAAAATGTTACTACTAAACTGGAAGTAAAACGGAGAATTTCACAAAATATTAGGAATAATATTTAATTGATGAGTTTAAAAATTCGGCTCCACCTAACTTTATTCAGGAAATTTTCTTTAGGATCGAGAGAAAGCCAGATGAAAAATGCTTTTCCAACAATGTGGTCTTCAGGCACAAAACCCCAGAAACGGGAATCTTCAGAATTATGGCGGTTATCGCCCATCATAAAATAATAATTCTGCTTAAAAGTATAGCTATCGGCTTTTTGCCCATTGATAAATAAACCGCCTTCTTTTTCCTCAACCGCCTCATTGCCTTCATAATATTGAATTACATATTTGTACTTCACAATATTATCGGCGGTCAGGTTAATGGTTTGCCCTTCGGCAGGCACTTCCAGCGGGCCATAATAATCGGCATTCCAGGGAAATACGTTCGCGTCCGGATAAATTCTGGAATTGGCTTGTCCTCGCGACATCACCTCCATCCGTACATCTTTAATGAAAGATAGGGCTTTAAGTTCATTGGCCGCTTCTTCTGTACACAAAACATAATAACCTTTTGGCGTATAATTATATTCCCAAATACCATGTGACCTAAATACCCGGTCGTTAATAACCTCATCTGTTTCAAGATAATATCGAAATTGTAATCCGGGTGGGTTTCCCATGGGCTGGTCGTTCACAAAAACCTGGGTAGCTTCCACCTTTACCACATCGCCGGGTACACCAATACAACGTTTGATATAATTCGTTTTCAGATCGGTAGGATACTGGTGTTCTACAGGGTAATTAAAAACCACCACGTCGCCCCGCTTTACATCAGAAATGCCAGGTAAACGGTACTGGGGCAGTTGTATCCAGTCTACATACGACGGCAGATCGGTTCCCCATATTTTTTGATGGGTGAGGGGTAGTTGCAATGGAGTTTTGGGCGTGCGTGCGCCATAATGCATTTTACTTACAAACAGAAAATCGCCTACCAGCAACGATTTTTCCATTGAAGGAGTAGGAATGGTAAATGCTTCCAGAAATAACCAGCGGATTAAGGTGGCGGCTATTACAGCAAATAAAATAGCGTCAACCCATTCTCTGGCTTTAGATTTTGGCTGATTATCTTTTTGCTTTTGAGGCTCGGTTTCGGTTGTTCTCTTTTTTAAAAATGTAAAACTTGACATAAAGTTTTCCGGTTTTCAGATTAAATTTTTAACAGGCTTTTTTTGGCTGATATAAATGAGTGTTACCTTTAAAGTTTTAAAAAGTCATCCATATTTAACACGCCTTTTTTGCCCTGAATCCATTCGGCTACCAGCACCGCGCCCAGGGCGAATCCCTGGCGGCTATGTGCCGTATGCGTAATGGTAATGTCATCCACAGCTGAAGTATAATTTACAATATGTGTACCGGGAATTTCCCCTTCCCGCACCGATTGTATCGAAAGAACCGATTTTTCATCTTTTTTATGGTTTTTTTCTTCTTCAAGCTCCCAATTTTCCAAAGCGGGAATAGCGGCCAGTATATCTTCGGCCAGGGTAATGGCTGTTCCGCTTGGAGCGTCTTTTTTATGAATATGATGCGTCTCTTTCAGGTCGGGTTTATATTCAGGATACGATTTCATCATTCCGGCAAGATAGCGATTCAGCTGGAAAAACAAATTGACGCCAATGCTGAAATTAGAGGCATAAAAAAAAGCACCGTTTTTTTGTTGGCAAAGTGCTTCCAGGGTGGGTTTCTGAGAAAGCCAGCCTGTGGTTCCTGAAATTACCGGGATATCATTTTCAAGACAAAATCTGATGTTTCCGGGAGCAGCATCAGGTTGCGTAAATTCAATGGCCACATCAACCTGATCAGGATGGATGTTTTCAAAAGTATCATCGGTATGCTGGTCAATTTTATAGCTGATATGGTGACTTCTGCCCAGTGCTATTGCTTCAATAGTCTTGCCCATTTTACCATATCCTATGATCAGAATATTCATGTGCTTTATTTAATTGTAAAAGTTAATGCCAAACCCACGCTGGTGGCCATGGCAGGCCCAAAATCTGGCTGGATAATAGCCGGTTTGAAGTTAAAACTAAGATCTTCATTAACTTCAAATTCTTTCAGATGCGCGTCTACAATGGCATCTACAATATTAAGCCCATACAAGGCCGCCATAATGATAATAAAAAAATCGCGGTCGCGGCGACTACTTTCTACCGCCCTTGGTAGACTGTTTAGATTAAGACCAGGAATACCACTGAATGGATTTTCCTCAGGCAACTGCCGTGCAACCGCGATATTAGCGTTTCGGTAAATATTGTAATTATCGTTTAATACACTGATGCCATACCCAATTACGATAGCCGCCCCATAAATGATAGGGATTTTCCAGTATTTACCATTATACGCCTGACCTAGCCCCGGTAATACGGCAGAATACAAACCTGCCCGCTCCGGTGAATGGCCTGCTGTTTTAGATTGAAAAGTGATGGTATCAGGAGCATTTTCACCCGGAATGCCAACCCTTACTGGTATATGGTTGGTTTCAGAAGGTTTCTGACGGGTGGTATCAGCATTGTTATTTTCCTGGGCAAAAAGGCTGAAAGCGGTTAGCCCCAAAATCAGGCTTAGGAAAATTCGTTTCATTACAAATCTAATAATTCCAAAATTCTGTTCAGGTCGTCGGCAGAAACGTAAGGAATTCTGATTTCTCCTTTATTCCGCGCGTTATTTCGAACCATTACTTTGGTGCCGAAATGAGACGACAACCTGTTTTGCAGTTGCTTGATCTGGTAAACATTTTCAGCGGTATCTTCATTATCTTTTGTTGTGTTTTTGGGTTTTTTGCCCAGGTTTCGAACCAGTTCCTCTACTTTTCGAACAGAGAGGTCGTTTTTTATGGTAGACTCGAAAATATATAATTGCTGGTCGATGCTCTCCACATTAATAATAGCCCGGGCATGTCCCATCGAGATCTGATTATCCCGGAGTGCTCCCTGTATTTTAGGCGGTAATTTCAATAGCCGCAGGTAATTGTTCACCGTAGTGCGGTTTTTGCCCACACGCTCCCCCAATTGTTCCTGTTTCAGGTCGCATTCGGAAATCAGTCGCTGATAACTTTGCGCGATTTCCATGGAGTTCAGGTTTTCGCGCTGAATGTTTTCAATCAGGGCCATTTCCAGCATTTGCTGGTCGTTGGCGGTGCGGACATAGGCCGGAATTTCATGCAAACCCGCGATTCGGGAAGCCTGTACCCGTCGCTCTCCTGAAATTAACTGAAACTGACCACCACCTATTGACCTCACCGTGATAGGCTGTATAATACCCTGTGTTTTAATAGAATCGGCCAGTTCTTCCAAAGCTTCACGATCGAAGTGGCTTCGGGGTTGGTAGGGGTTTACCTCAACTTTGGATAAGGGAATATTAAAAATCGTATTAACTACAGTTCTGCTTTTAGCCTTTTCCGGACTTATATCTGAATCGTCAAGAAGCGCGCTCAGTCCTCTACCCAAAACAGTTTTCTTTTTAGTGGCTGGTATTTTTCTGTTTTCCATACTCATTTACGTTTAAGCTAATCCGTTTCTTTCCAAAATTTCCTGTGCTAAGTTGATATAGCTGATCGATCCTTTACTGTCCGCGTCATAGGCAATGGCTGGTAAACCATAACTGGGCGATTCGCTTAGCTTGATATTACGGGGTACTACTGTTTTAAAAACTATATGTTGAAAATGAGAGTTCACTTCTTCCACTACCTGATTGGAAAGCCGCAGGCGCATATCATACATGGTGAGCAAAATACCCTCTATTTCCAGGTTCATATTCAAACGGGTTTGAATAATTTTGATAGTATTCAGTAGCTTGCCCAATCCTTCCAGGGCATAATATTCGCATTGTACCGGAATAATTACCGAATCGGATGCGGTTAAGGCATTAATGGTAATTAAACCCAGAGAAGGAGAACAGTCTACAATAATAAAATCGTATTGATCTTTAATTTCGGCAAGCGCGATTCGCATTTTTTCTTCACGTTCTTCCAGGTTTACCATTTCCACTTCGGCGCCTACCAAGTCAATATGTGAAGGGATCAGGTCCAGAAACTCAATTTCAGTTTTCCTGATAATGCTTTTTACATCAATGCCGTCTACCATGCACTCGTAAATGCTGTTTTCTACTTCTTTCGGATTTACGCCCATGCCTGATGTGGCATTTGCCTGGGGATCTGCGTCAACCACCAGTGTGTTGTATTCCAGCGCCGCGAAACTGGCCGCCAGATTGATCGCACTGGTTGTTTTCCCTACGCCTCCTTTCTGATTAGCAATTGCGATTATTTTCCCCATATTATTTATTATTCATTTTGAAAGGCCAGCTAAAAGTTTGGAATAAGATTTAAATTACAAATGGTTTTATCCAAAATATTTCAAAGCAATTTTTATCATCCTTGGTCGCCATGTCGCAAACGGCGCGTCGCGGTTTCATCTCCTATTTATGAAAAAACTACATATTTCACAGTGCTGGGCGTTTGATGCTGTTTAAGGACAGCCACAAATATAAAAGTTTAATATAAATATCTTATACAAAATTTAAGTAATCTGAAAAACAGGCCTACTTTCCATTTAAGGTGAGAAAAATAGCATTTGATAGTATAAAAATCATAGTAATTGCCATAGAAATTTTTAAATAAGGTATAATAGCTGGAAAAGTTTGATGAAACTTATAATCTTACTTAATTTTATCGCCTTGATAAAAAAAAATAAAGATTTTGAACCTATGAGCTTATTAGTGGTAGGGTCTGTGGCGTTTGATGCCATAGAAACCCCTTTTGGAAAAACAGATAAAATTATTGGTGGGTCTGGTACCTATATTTCATTAGCAGCTTCTTACTTTTCTAAAAAAGTAAATGTCGTGGCTGTGGTGGGCGGCGATTTTGCCTCTTCTGATATTAATTTGTTGCGGGAACACGGAATTAATACGGAAGGGCTACAGGTGAAACAGGGCGAAAAGTCATTTTTCTGGTCGGGCCGATACCATAACGACCTGAACACCCGTGATACTTTGGTTACCGACCTGAATGTGTTGGCTAATTTTGACCCTGTTATTCCGGAAACCTACCAGGATTGTAGATACCTGATGCTGGGCAATTTAACCCCTTCGGTACAAAAACTTGTTATTGAACGCCTTAATAAGCGCCCTAAGCTGGTAGTAATGGATACCATGAACTTCTGGATGGAACCCCAGTTTAAAGATACCCTGATGGAGGTATTGGGTATGGTAGATGTACTGTCGCTGAACGACGAAGAAGCCCGGCAGCTTTCCAGCGAATATTCACTGCTGAAAGCTTCTGAAAAGATTCGGAAAATGGGACCCAAAATAGTGATCATAAAAAAAGGAGAGCACGGCGCTTTGCTCTTTGGCGAGGACCAGATATTTTTTGCGCCTGCCTTACCGCTGTACGAGGTATTTGACCCAACTGGGGCCGGCGATACCTTTGCTGGCGGCTTTATTGGTTACCTGGCCAGTACCGATGATATTTCTTTTGAAAATATGAAAAGGGCTGTAATTTATGGTTCTGCCCTGGCCTCTTTCTGTGTGGAAAAGTTTGGAGCCGAACGCGTTGTGAATCTTACCGAGAAGGATTTGGAAGACCGGGTGCAGGAATTTATCGACCTGGTACAGTTCGAAATCAGCTATTAAAACTACTAGCAAATAGGTGAGAAATTTAACGTGTTTTAGTTATTACCCGAACCCTGTTTCGTATTGAAATATCTTGCTAAGGTATTTTATGAAATTTGCTTAGTTTTTTTTAATTTACCTGAGCGAAACATGAAATTTTTTTAGCTATGACTACTATAAGAGAACTTTTTTTCTTTGAATCGGAAGAAGATATCCGAAACCTAGAGCATAAGGTAAATACTACCTTCGAGTTACTGAACCGGGTAAATATATGTTTCCATTCATTAGGAATCGGAAAACTAACCGACATCAGGCAATTAGAACTTGCCATGGAAAATCTGGAGTTTGTGCGCAAACTTATTTTTGAAAAGAAAATGTGCCATCCAGTCCATTTAGAGCAGGACAATCAATGGCTGAGCACTAAACTTTTCTCGTTAAATCAGGCCTTTGAAGATTATATGGCAGCTGTAAAATTATTTAAGAACCATAAACGTGCTGATGATGTGGATTGGGATTTGTTTATGCTGGTAGATGGCTGTTTATATATTGATGCCAAAGTGCTGGAATCCCGGAAAGAGTCATTCCGCTACTATGAAACGAGTATTTCACGAAAAAAGAAAATTGAGGTAATTGAAAATTTAATCGAAGCCATTGAGGAAGTGGAATCTTTAGGTCTCACTGCCTTTACCTCATTCGATTCTCCTGTAATTAACCACACAAACGGAGGTTACCGGGTAAATAATGAAGCCGTACAATAACATTAACAATTCAATCCTTTTTCTGAGTTCCATATCCGCCGCCGCCGGGCGTTCGCAGAATTAATCTGTCACCAGGTAAAAGTTCTTTCTGGTCAATCCCATCCATGGTTTCTTCCGTTCCATTGTGCCGGATTATCTTCTGTTCACCTTTTTTCCCGGCCTCTCCGCCGTGTAATCCGTAAGGTAACTCCTTTCTGTGTTGCGACAGCAAAGTAAGGGATACGGGTTGAAGGAAGGTGATTTTTCTGATGATACCTTCACCGCCCTGCCATTTACCCTTACCACCCGAATACATCCGGATAGAAAATTCATCCAAACGAACCGGGTAGCGTAATTCGAAAATCTCCGGGTCGGTGATGCGGGTATTGGTCATATGCTGGTGTACGGCGCTGGCGCCATGAAAGCCATTTCCGGCACCGGTTCCACCACCTATGGTTTCATAATAGCCAAACGAAGCATTACCAAATAACAAATTATTCATGGTTCCCTGGCTACAGGCCGCCAAGCCGAAAGCTTTCAACAGAGTATCTACTAATCGCTGACTGGTTTCTGTATTGCCTCCCACAACAGCCGGGCATGCTTCAGGATTTTTGGTGAAATCAGGATTAAGAATGCCTTGCGGAATAATTAATCGCACTGATTCCATAATACCTTCGTTCAATGGAATAGGCTTGTTGATTAACAGCCTTAATACATAAATAACCGCGCTGTTTACAATAGCGGGTGTGGCATTTAAATTTGCCGGATGGGTAGGCCCTGAACCTGTAAAATCAAACATTATTTCGCTGTTATTAATTTGTATCCGCACAGATAATGGTGTTCCATCATCCAAAAACTCCTGGGCTTTAAAAACTGTTTCCTTTAATTTTTGCAGGCTTTCTGTCAAACTAAAACGCGCATATTGGGTAAGGGCTTTTTGATATTTAAGAACCAACGCCAGAGAGAATTTTTGGCTCAGTTCTTTTAAAGAAGACACTCCCAACTGAATAGCCGCGAGGGTACCATTTAAATCAGCCATATTTTCCCGAATGGCACGGGTAGGATAGGGACCAGCCATTAATATTTGTTCAATTTCGTGCCACCGGGGTTCCCCTTTTCTTAACAAATAGGTAGGAGCGATTACCACACCTTCTTCTGCCAGGGAGGTAGCATCGGGTGGCATAGACCCCGGACGTGTGCCGCCTACTTCGGTATGATGGGCACGGATGGCTACATAACCGATAAGTGATTGATTGTCGGTAAACGCCGGGGCGATCAGGGTAATATCGGGCAGGTGTGAGCCTCCATATTGAGGATGATTGGTAATTACCACATCACCGGGTTCCAGCAATAGTTTTTCTTTTACCTTTCTTACGCAGATGCCCAGGCTTCCCAAATGTACAGGAATATGGGGCGCGTTTACCACCAGGTTTCCATCCGGATCCAGTATACCACAGGAAAAATCGAGCCTTTCTTTTACATTTACTGAAAAGGCCACCCGTTCCAGCAAAAAACCCATTTCTTCAGCAATCGCTGTAAAACGATTGGTAAACAGCTCTAGCTGTACCGATTCCGGTTTTTCTATTGAATTTCGCTTGGTTTGTACATCTTGATTTTCTTCATTGTAGTTAATGATGATATTGTTGAAAATGTCAAGTTCAAAAACCCAGTTATTTTCAACGGTAACCGAACAGTTGTTGCTGATTACCAGGGCAGGTCCCTGAATGCTGGCGCCCGGTTGTAAGTCTTCCCAATAAAACACAGGAATTTCCTGCCATTTTCCATTCAAAAAACAATTCGAATAATCTGAAGGATCAGGACTATAAATATTCAGATGAATTTCTGGCAATTCCGGTAGATTTCCTTCTACCGAAGCAGTTACCTTTATTGATTCAAGCTCTATGGTTCGATGTGCCAGCCAGTGGCCATACAGTTGTTTATATTTTTCCCGGAAAACCTCATGTAAATTCACGTTTTTTTCGTAATCGATGGGTAAGCTGGCTTCCTGACCCTCAAATCGTAAAAATATTTGCCTAGAACGAATACTGATTTGCTCATCGGAATAGCCTTCACGCCGTATTTTTTCTTTTGCCTCAAGGCTCACTTCCGCTATCCACATATCCAATTGACCAATAACTGAATGCAGAGGTTGTATTACCTGTCGGGTAACCATCCGTTCTATGGCGGCTTGTCCGATACCAAAAGCACTTAATAATCCAGCATCATAAGGAACTATTACCTGCTTCATCTGGAGTAATTGCGCTACCTCACAGGCATGCTGTCCGCCCGCACCGCCAAACGCCAGTAAACTGAATGCTGTTGGATCATAACCTTTTTGTACGGAAAGTTTACGAATAGCTTCCACCATTTTTTCATTGGCAATGCTGATAAAACCGTTTAGTAGGGCTTCTTCTGATACAGGATGTTTGGAAGAAGCATTCAGGGTATCTTTCAATTGCCGGAATGCTGCTTGTGCTGCCTCTTTATGAATAGGAATACCAAACCGATCTTCTTTTAGTTTGCCCATAAGCAAATTAATATCAGTGAGTGCCAAAGGACCGCCAAATCCATAACAGGCCGGTCCTGGGTTGGCACCGGCGCTTTCAGGGCCAACCGAAAGTTTATGGCCATCGAAGTAACACAGCGACCCACCTCCAGCCGCCACTGTTTCAATAGCAAGGCTTGGTACTGATAAGTGCGTATCACCCATTTGAAGCTCATATCGGTAGCTGAATTCCTGATCGTATCGCGAAACATCGGTACTAGTACCGCCCATATCCAGGGTTAATAATTTCGGAGCCTGGCCCGTGTACAGTCCAATCAGTCTGGCAATGTAAGCAGCGCCCACCACACCGCCGGCAGGCCCGCTGAGCAAACTGTCTACAGGTTGGTAATACTGGGCATCCACCAGTCCGCCAGCGCTGGTCATTACTTTTAGGGAGCCTTCCGGTAACTTTTGTAAAACTCCCTGTAAATAATTTTCTATTATCACAGACAGATAGGCATTGGTAATGGCTGTTTCCGCACGGGGCAAAATTTTAATGGTTGGTGCCAGGAAAGCCGAAGCTGATATATATTTGATTCCGGCTTCTTTTAAACGTTTGGTCAGCAACATTTCGTGTTCAGGATTAAGGTAGCTATGTGGAAAAGCTATAGCAATTGCTTCGGCTTTTTTAGTTTTAGCAAATTCAATTACCCTGTTCACTTCACTTTCGGTAAGTGGACGAATAACTTCCCCCTTACTGCCTATTCGTTCGTCTACTTCAATTACTTCTGTGTACAAGGGTTCGGTTTGCAAAATGTGCAGGGCAAAAATGTCTTTCCGTTGCTGGGTGCCAATCTTTACTAAATCCCTAAAACCACGGGTAACCATAAAAATAACCTTACTGCCTTTTTTTTCTAAAATAGCATTGGTGCCTTTGGTGGAACCCAGCCGCATTTCAATTGGGGGTAAGGGTTGTCGCAAAGGGGTATTCGTAACCAACCTGGCTGCCAGGATGGGCGCTTCTTCAGTGGCGCTGATTTCAAAATCCGCTGCTTTCAGAGAATCCCGATCGGGTAGGGAGGACAAGGTTAATTGTCCCAGTTCCAGATTAGAGCCAATTATTTGAACAGGAATATGTGCGCTGTTTAATAGCTTGAACTGATAACCGGTAAAAATGTCTTTTTGGGTAGTCCAGTTACAATTTACCTGTATAGTACCTTCTTTTTCTGACAAAACGGCAACTATTCTTCCGCGTAAAGCTCCGGTACTTAGCACCTTGGCACGTGTCAGGTTTTGGTAGGGATCAACGGCAAGGCAGTCGGTAAAGGTGCCACCGGTATCTACCCATAATTTCCAGTTATTTTCAGTATTTTCCACAGCAACCAAAATTAGGCAATTCTGCGTTCAGGTAACAAAGAAGCTAACATTGAAATAAAGATTTCTCTGGTTTTTCTTAGCCCAATCCTGCATAATTCATACTTTAGCCAGACAATTTATGTTGAATGCATAATTATAAAGTCTGTTTAGTAAATTTGTCGCATGGGAATAAGATCGGTATTAAGTAAACCGCTGGCAGCCTACGTAGTACGGCAGCAGAAAAAATGGATGAGCAAGCCGGTGGTGGCACAGCAAAAGGTTTTTGATGATCTGATAAAAAAAGGAAGCAATACTACTTTTGGAAAAGATCATGATTTTGCGAATATTAAAACCTATGAGGACTTCAAAAAGCGGGTTCCTATTCGCGATTACGAAGCAATAGCACCCTATATTCAGCAAATTATTCAGGGCCAATCTGATGTGTTGTGGCCGGGAAAACCTGCTTACTTTGCCAAAACATCGGGCACTACTTCAGGCACCAAATACATTCCGATTACCAAAGAATCTGTTCCAAATCATATTAATTCAGCACGAAACGCATTGCTGAACTATGTACACGAAACAGGTAATGCTGAATTTTTAGATGGCAAGCTTATTTTTTTATCAGGAAGCCCGGTACTGGACAAAAAAGGAGGAATTCATACCGGCAGGTTATCCGGCATAGTGAACCACCATGTACCCGGCTATTTACGCACCAATCAGATGCCTTCCTATGAAACCAATCGCATTGAAGACTGGGAAGAAAAGCTGGAAAAGATTGTAGCGGAAACCGTAGATCAGGATATGACACTGATATCCGGCATTCCACCCTGGGTACAGATGTATTTCGATTGGTTGCAGGAAAAAACCGGTAAACCAGTGAAAGACATTTTTCCGAATTTTTCGTTGCTGGTGTATGGCGGAGTGAACTTTGAACCCTATCGCCATAAGCTTTTCGAAACTATTGGAAAGAAAATTGACACCATAGAAACTTATCCGGCTTCAGAAGGGTTTATTGCCTATCAGGATTCACAGGTAGCAGAAGGATTGCTGTTGCTGGTGGATAGTGGGATTTTCTTTGAGTTTATACCAACAGAAGAATTCTTCGATGAAAATCCGGCAAGGCTGAGCTTAAAAGATGTGGAAATAGGGGTAAATTATGCTTTAATTATTAATAGCAATGCGGGTTTATGGGGTTATTCCATAGGCGATACTGTTAAATTTGTATCAAAAAACCCATACCGCTTGGTGGTTAGCGGCCGCATTAAACATTTTATTTCCGCATTTGGCGAGCATGTAATTGGAGAAGAGGTAGAAAAAGCGATGAAAGAAACATTACAGCAATTTCCTGAAACCAAGGTAGTAGAATTTACAGTAGCGCCACAGGTAAATCCGAAGGAAGGATTACCCCTGCACGAATGGTATGTGGAATTTGCCAGTCCGCCGGAAGATTTTCAGTCCTTCGAAAAAGAATTAAACCATCGCATGCGGCATTTAAATACCTATTATGACGATTTAATTTCGGGTAATATTCTCAGAAACTTAAAAATTTTTCCGCTGCAACGCGATGCTTTCCGCGCTTACATGAAAAGTGAGGGGAAACTGGGTGGGCAGAATAAGGTGCCCCGGCTGTCCAATGACAGAAAAATCGCTGAAAGTTTAGTAAGTTACACCATAGAATCTATCAATTTATAAAAGGCGTAATCGCTGTTAACCCTTGCTCAAAATTTGAAGCCTGCTCCTCATAAGAAACATATTGCCATTCTAGGATCTACTGGTTCCATTGGAACACAGGCGCTGGAGGTAATCGCTAACAATCCTGACCGGTTTGAAGTAGAAGTGCTCACGGCCCATTCCAATGCCAATCTGCTCATTCAGCAGAGCATTGCCTTTCAACCCAATACAGTAGTCATTTGTAATGAAAAACTATACGATCAGGTTTTATCGGCATTAGATCCTTTGCATATAAAAGTATACTGTGGCGCCAAGTCATTGTCGTCGGTGGTACAAATGGAAAGCATTGATTTGGTGTTGACGGCTACGGTGGGCTATGCCGGTGTATTACCCACTATTAAAGCCATTGAAGCCGGAAAATCCATTGCCCTGGCCAATAAAGAAACATTGGTAGTAGCAGGCGAACTGATTACCCGGCTGGCTCAGGAAAAAGCGGTTAATATTTTTCCGGTAGATTCGGAACATTCTGCTATTTTTCAGTGCTTAATGGGTGAATTTCATAATCCGATCGAAAAGCTGATATTGACGGCATCGGGCGGACCCTTTCGTGGAAAGGACCTTAAATTTCTGGAAACTGTTACCAAAAAAGAAGCTTTGAAGCATCCAAACTGGGAAATGGGGGCGAAAGTTACGATTGATTCAGCTACATTAATGAATAAAGGGTTGGAGGTAATAGAAGCCAAATGGCTTTTTGGGGTACCACCAGAGGATATTGAAGTAGTGGTTCACCCGCAGTCTATCATTCATTCGCTCATCCAGTTTGAGGATGGTTCTATTAAAGCCCAGTTAGGCTTACCCGACATGCGATTACCCATTATGTTTGCCATGAGTTATCCCGACCGTTTGAAGTCTGAATTTCCCCGTTTTAATTTTGCCGACTATCCTGCCCTCACTTTTGAGCCGCCCGATACCAAAATTTTCCGGAATCTTGGCTTGGCTTTTGAAGCCCTGAAACAAGGGGGAAATATGCCTTGCATTCTGAATGCGGCAAATGAAATTGCTGTTTCGGAATTTTTATCCGATAATATTGGTTTTCTTGAAATATCAGAAGTTGTAGCGCAATGTATGGCGAAAGTAGCTTATATTCGCAACCCTGAATACGAAGACTATGTTAATACAGATCATATTACACGAATTAAAGCAAAAGAATATATAAAGAAATAATGGAGATATTAGTTATGACAGCCCAGTTACTGCTGGGCTTATCGATACTGGTAGGATTACATGAAATGGGCCATCTGCTGGCCGCCAAACTTTTTGGTATGCGGGTAGAAAAGTTTTCTATTGGCTTTCCACCTAAAATTTTTGGTGTACAGTGGGGAGAAACCGAATATTCTATCGGGGCTATTCCTCTGGGTGGTTTTGTGAAAATCTCCGGTATGATTGACGAATCGTTGGATACTGCCACCCTAAACGAAGAACCCGAACCCTGGGAATTCAGGGCGAAACCAGCCTGGCAACGGCTCATCGTAATGATGGGCGGCATAATTGTAAATGTAATTACCGGTATTATAATTTTTGTAATCATTGTATTCAGTTTTGGCGATACCTATGTGTCCAAAGATGAAGTCATGAAATATGGTATTGTCGCCAATGAATTGGGGCAGGAAATCGGATTAAAAACCGGTGATAAAATTCTGAAAGTGAATGGGCAGGATTATGAGCGCTTTAATGACATTACCAGTCCGGATACTTTCCTGAAAAGCAACAGCGCTTATACCGTAGAGCGGGATGGAAAAATTATTGAGGTTTCTATTCCCGGTAATTTTATAGAGAAATTTTCTGACAAAGAAGCTGCCGGTAAGTTTATTGATTTCCGTCGCCCATTTGAAGTCGGAGAGGTGGTGGCCGGCAGTAATGCTGAAAAAGCAGGAGTGAAAGTCGGAGATAAAATCACCCTAATTAACGGTCAGCCCATTGCTTACTTCGATGAGTTACAAAGCATTTTATCGGAAAATAAAAATGACACCATCGATTTAGGAGTAACCAGAGCAGGGTCGGCTTTAGAAAGTAATATAGGAGATCCTATTCATTTGAAAGCGTTGGTTTCCGACGAAGGAACATTAGGCATTCTAACAAAAGGCACGTGGGAACTTTCTCATACCAATTATTCCTTTGCAGAAGCAGTTCCCCTTGGTACGGCACGGGCTTTTAATGTGGTTTGGGTAAATATTATGGCTTTTGGTAAAATTTTTAGTGGTGAAGTTTCCGCTTCCAAATCCCTAAGCGGCCCCATCGGAATTGCCCAGATATTTGGTGGTGAATGGGATTGGCTCAGGTTCTGGAACATCACCGGTTTACTATCCATGGTACTGGCCTTTATGAATTTTCTGCCTATTCCGGCTTTAGATGGGGGCCATGTAATGTTCCTGTTGTATGAAATGATTTCAGGTCGCAAACCTTCTGATAAATTTCTGGAAGGCGCTCAAAAGGTAGGAATGGTGCTGTTACTCAGTTTGATGACTTTCGCCATTTTCAATGATATTTTTAAGGCTATTTTCTAGCTGCTAACACCATTTTATAGAATAAGCAGGATATTTGTCTGCTGCGCAAATTCAGAACAACCATAAGTTCTGTTTATTCTATTTTTTCGTTATTCTTATTATAAATATTGAATTCAACCCTGCGGTTTAGTTTTTTGTCAGCCTCCTGGGTTTCCTTTACGATGGGTTTGCTGCTACCGTAGCCTTTGGCCATTACCCGGGTATCGTCAATATTTCCAAATACTACGATATATTCTTTAATGGCATCCGCTCTTTTTTGCGATAGTTGCAGGTTTGACTCTGGATTGCCGTCCGAATCAGTATGTCCTTCAATGCTCAGATTGATATCAGGATTATCTAGTAAAAAGTTGATGAGTTTGTCCAGGTCCCTAAACATTTCAGGCTTCAGGTCTGATTTACCGTTATCAAAATTCAAACTCTCGAATTTAATTCTGCTCGAAATAGAAGCCACTTTCCGGTGAATCTCGGTTTCTCCTTCCAGAAAGAAAATTTCTTCTAACCTGAAAAATTCATCTCCCTGGATGATAAGCAGGTAATTATTATTATTGATCAGTTGAAATGCAAATGACCCATCGGGGCGTAAAAATTTAGGAGATACCTCAATACCATTGTCAAGGTCAATAATGGAAACAATGCCCTTCGAAAATGGCTTCCCAGAGTCTACATCCAACAAAGAACCACGCAGTGAAGTGGTGGCATCAGGTTGCGCTTCCATGGGTAAAGGAAAAGAAAATAAATCAAGATTACCCATTTTATCTTCCTCCGACCTGGCATAATACAGGTTCTTTGATTGGGAATCTATGGTAAAATAAAACTCACTTCCGGTTCCGTTTACCAATGGGCCAATATTTAGCGGATCGTACCACCGGTTTTGTTTCCAATATGTTTTATATATATCAAATTCACCAAAGTTCAGCAGGTGACCATCAGAACTAAAATAGAGGATATCGTGTACCGGATGATAAAACGGGCTTACCTCATTTCCCCTTGTGTTAATCACAGGACCAGCGTTTTGGGGCGGCATCCACGTTCCTTTTTCATTTTTGCAGGTAAAATAAATATCTGATAAGCCGAAGCCCCCGATGCGGTCAGAGGCGAAGAAGAGCGTATCGCCTGTGTGTGACAACGAAGGGTGAGAATCCCAATATACACTGTTGACTTGTGCTCCCAGATTTTGGGGTTTGCTCCAGGCGCTATCGGGTAGTTTGCTGGTTACAAACAAATCGCAACTGCCATTGGAATCAGGAGAATTACAACGGGCAAAGAAAATTGTGTTACCGTCATGGCTCATGCTGGCCGAACCTTCGTTATACTGGGTATTGATTTCAGTGAGCGGCTGGGCATCGCTCCACACATTTCGCGCATCGCCATTGCTTAAAAAAATGTCTTCATTGCTTAATACTTCCAGGCCCCTTTTAATTTTATTTCTCTTTGAAGTAAACAGCATTAATTGGTTGTTGTACCCAAGCGTAGGACCATAATCTCCATCTTTTGAATTGATGGCAACCCCCATGTTAAGCAATACGCCCCGTGGTGGCCGCAGGGTATCTACAGATTTTCTGAATTCAACCAGTTCATAATAATACTTTAAAGGAACATAATCTTCCTGTCGGATATCGTTAATAGAATCCAGCTTGGATTTGGCTTCATCGAAGGTATTTCCTTTTCTGTAATGTTTCAGTACCAGCTTATACATGCTTTTCGCGGTGGCAGTATCACCTTTGGCTTCCGTAAGCTGGGCATAGTACCACAGCAACTGATTGTCGCGCTCGAAATTTTCAATTCCAAAATTGGCGATGTAATCATTAAGTAGACCATACAACTGATCCCATTTTTTTGCCTGGTAAGAATTTTCAATTTTGTCTCTGTCATTTTTGTTAAAATAATAGGGAATAGAGTTTATTTTTGTGAAGGTGAAAAAATCGTAAGCTGGCTGAATTTGAAGCTCGTTGGTAGTATCGCGCAGGGTAAGCTTTTTGCTGGCAGGTTTCTGACAAAATGTAACATGAATAAAACCCAGCAGGAAAATAAAAAAGAAGGGTGAAAAAAAATTAATAACTCTGGTCATTCTATTCGCGAACGCAAGTATAAACCCGTTAAAACAAAAAAATCAACAATTAAATTTTGCGCTGCTGGCTTTTATCTAAATTATTAGCCAACCTGATTCTGGTACAAAATTCTAATTATTTTTCTTGGCATAGCACTTGCCGAATAACACTTTGCGTGCTAAATATTTTTTAATAAGCGGAAATAATGCCAATTTGGCAGGACAGGACTTTGACGTATGAAATTAATGGATACTTTACTATTTTCAGATTTTGATGAAGACGATGAGGGGAATGAATTAGTGCAGCTTATTTCGGCTGATGAAGATTTGGACGGATCAGGTGATAATATTCCAGAAGAACTATCCGTGCTGCCTTTACGAAATACAGTGCTTTTTCCGGGGGTAGTAATTCCCATTACCGTTGGCAGAAAAAAATCTATTAAACTGGTCCGGAGCATATATAATAAAACGCGGTTAATAGGCGTAATCGCCCAGAAAGATAAAAACGCTGAGGACCCTGGTCTAGATGATATTTACAGTGTAGGTACTGTAGCGAAAATTATAAAGCTGCTGGTGCTTCCCGACGGGAATACAACCATTATTATTCAGGGTAAAAAGCGGTTCAAAATTGAATCTGTTATTTCTGATGACCCACACATATTAGCTAAAATTAAACTGGCTGATGAAAAGTTTCCCAGTAAAAGAAACAAAGAAATTAAAGCGGTAGTACAATCGTTGAAAGAGGCGGCCGCCAAAATTTTAAAATTGAATCCTGAAATACCTCAGGAAGCCCAAACCGCGCTGGATAATATTGAAAGCCCCAGTTTTTTAACACATTTTCTTTCCTCTAACATTAATGCGGATGTAGCTGATAAGCAAAAAATTCTGGAAACTGAAGATGGATTAACGCGGGCTAAACTTTTGCTGGAATACATGCTGAAAGATTTGCAGATGTTACAACTGAAGCATGAAATACAGAACAAAGTACATTCTGATATCGACCAGCAGCAGAGAGATTATTTTTTGCGACAGCAAATGAAGGTACTACAGGATGAACTGGGCGATGATGATGAGCTTGAAAATTTAAGGCTTCGGGCCGAAGAAAAGGTATGGTCACCGGAAGTGGCGACCTATTTCCATAGGGAAGTAGATAAACTTTCCAGACTTAATCCGGCAGCTGCGGAATATCCCTTGGCCTTTAATTACGCGGAGTTCATGCTGGAACTTCCCTGGAATGAGTATACCATCGACAATTTTGACCTGAAAGCAGCAAAGAAAATTCTGGAAAAAGATCATTTTGGGCTTGATAAGGTAAAGGAACGAATCATTGAATTTTTGGCTGTACTGAAACTCAAAAATGACCTGAAAGGTCCTATTTTATGTTTTTATGGCCCCCCAGGTGTTGGTAAAACTTCTTTGGGTAAATCTATTGCCAGGGCGCTGAACCGCAAATATACCCGTATGTCGTTGGGTGGCGTAAGCGATGAAGCTGAAATACGTGGTCATCGGAAAACCTATGTAGGAGCCATGCCGGGTAAAATTATCCAAAATCTTAAGAAAGTTAAATATTCTAATCCGGTATTTGTGCTGGACGAAATTGACAAACTACATTCTGATTTCCGGGGTGATCCTTCCTCAGCACTGCTTGAAGTGCTTGACCCTGAGCAGAACAATGCTTTTGTGGATAATTACCTTGAAATAGAGTACGATTTGTCTAAAGTACTTTTTATTGCTACCGCTAACTCGCTGGATTCCATTCATCCGGCCCTGCGCGACCGGATGGAAATTGTTGAAATCAATGGGTATACTTTAGAAGAGAAGGTGGAAATCGCCAAACGGCACCTTGTACCCAAGCAGCGGAAAGAACACGGTTTAAAAGGAAGCGATGTTACTTTTGATAAAAAGGCAATTATTAAAATAATAGAAGATTATACCCGTGAATCAGGTGTTCGTAATCTGGAGAGGCAAATCGGTTCGGTAATCAGGAATATCGCTAAATCCATTGCTCTTGAGGAAGAATACAATAAAAAAATAACGCCAGAGGCAGTAATCAAAATTTTGGGCAGCCCCAGATTTGAAAAAGAATCCTATCAGGAAATTAAGGTTCCCGGGGTGGTAACTGGGTTGGCCTGGACCCCCGTAGGAGGTGAAATCTTGTTTGTAGAATCCAGCCTGAGTCGGGGCAAGGGCAGGCTCACCCTTTCCGGGCAGTTGGGTGAAGTAATGAAGGAATCGGCAACTACGGCGCTTTCTTATTTGAAATCCAAAGCAGACCTGCTGGGCATTCATTATAAAACCTTCGAGAATTATGATTTGCATGTGCATGTACCCGCAGGTGCTGTTCCCAAAGATGGACCGTCTGCCGGTATTACCATGCTTACCTCTATTGCCTCGGTATTTACACAGCGTAAGGTAAAAGAAAAGTTAGCCATGACGGGTGAGATTACCCTAAGAGGAAAGGTGATGCCTGTGGGAGGAATTAAAGAAAAAATTCTGGCGGCCCGTCGTGCCGGAATCAGAGAGATTATTCTTTGTAATAAAAACAGGTCAGATATAGAGGAAATTAATGAGCAATACATCAAGGGGATGACGGTCCACTACGTAGATCGGGTAGAAGAAGTACTGGATATCGCACTGCAAAGTAACAAAACTAAAAACGCGATGAAGTTCTATTTGGGAAAGGAATAAAAAAAGCTTCCTGTAACCATGGCTACAGGAAGCTTACCTATAATACATTTAATACATTCTTTTAATGGTATCTTCTTGTACTCACTGTCATAATAATGCCTATCAATAGCACTACAGCACTTATTATCAGCGGAGTCCAGTTGGCTGAACTTACAGCGATATCAAGACCCAGAAAGTTAAAACTCTCAGAATCTCCAGCTGCCTGAATGCCAGTTATGAGGGTCGCGATCAGACCAATAACTAGTAAAATTATGCCTACTGTTTTTTGCATGATTTTTAATTTTTCTGAAATGACTAAACTCTTCTACCAGTTACTAAATTATACACAATAGCGATTAAAGCTATTACTAGTAGTATGTGGATCAAACCTCCTGCGCTGTACACAAAGAAGCCAAGAATCCAGCCGATGATAAGAATTACTGCGATGATATAAAGTATACTACTCATGGTTTTTATGGATAAGGTTTATAATTTAATCGGGAAGGGTTTGATAATCATGCCACTATTTTCGCGAATCTCTGGGTCTACTTTTTAAATAATTGATAATCAAGTAAATGTGTTAAAATGTGGAGCGGTTTTTTTATTTATTTATTAAAAAAGAAAAACAGAAATATACAAAGCTGTGCAAATAATTCTACAATTTAGGGGATTTTAAAAGTATGGCGGAAAAAATTGTTTTAATTGTGTGAAATTATAATATTATTAATAAAAAGTAATTATAATTAAAATAAATATAATATGAATTCTGAATTTATCATTGATGCTCTATAAACCATTTGTAAAAAGAAAGAAGTGGCTGTATGCAGGCATAGTTGGTTTAATGCTCATAGCCATTTCCGCTAACATACTGGTGAATTTTTGGTTAAATCCTGTATTTGAAAAGGTAATAAAGAAATCAGTAACTGATGCGACTGAAAAAAAATACAAGCTTGATTTTACCGATTTATCGCTTAATATTCTTTCTAATGAACTGGTTATGAATGATCTGGTATTCACAACAGATACAAACTATATCAATACCGATTCTACCAACTATTATGAAATAGAAATCGCGAAACTGAACATTAATGTTGGGAGCCTGTGGAAGATGCTCATTACCAGAAATCTGGTAGTAGATTATATACAGGCTGCCGATCCTTCGGTTAAACTGGTTCGTTCAGCGAAAAAAGATAATAATACAAAAGATCTTTACGATACGTATTCGTTTTTTTCAGGCTTTTTGTATTCTTTAAAAATTTACAAAACCCAGTTTACAAATTTATCTTTCAATGTTTACAATCATGCCAGTGATACCTTACCTGGCTTTACTCTAAAAAATATTGATGCCTATTTTGATTACCTCAGTATTGATTCCGACCAGTTGGATAAGCCTGGTTTTTCCAGATATGCCGAAGATTTTGAGATTGTATTTAAAAATTTTTCCAACACACTTCCCGATAGTATGTACAATATTGAAGCTGCGGAAGCTAAATTTAGTAAAAAGAATAATTCGGTTGAATTAAAAGGATTAAAATTAGTGCCCCGATACGGCAAGTATGAGTTTGCCCGGCAGGTCGGTCACAGGGTGGACCGTACCGAATTAGAGGTGCCGGATTTAACTCTCTCGGGCGTTAATTTTACCCAACTACTGGATCATAAAATTCTGGAAACCACTTCTATCACTGCCTCCGGTTTTAGGTTGAAATCTTTCACCGATAAGCGGTTAGAACTTCGGCCACGAAAAAAAAAGTTAATTACACAAATGCTGCTTGATATTCCTTTTGAGTTTTCTGCTGATACTATTATGGTTGAAAGCGGGTATCTTGAGTATGAAGAAAAAACGGATAATAGGGATATAACCGGCAAGGTAACTTTCGAAGATTTATATGCCAGTTTGTACAAGGTAAGCAACCAGGCACACCATGTTGAAAGTGATACGATGCAAGCCGATATAAAAACTAAATTGATGGGTAAAGGGGAATTTGATTTGTCCTTTGAATTTCCTTTAGGAAGTAGCACAGGTTATCATACCATAGAAGGGAAATTAGGAAATATGAGCCTGACAGCTATCAATGCCATCCTTGAACCCACAGCCCGTACAACGGTGGAAAGTGGCAGTATTGAGTATCTTGATTTTTCTATGAAAATAGATGATGAAGAAGCCGAAGGCATCGCTCATTTTGCTTATCATGACCTGAAAGTAAAACTACTGAAATCAAATCGGGAAGATCCTGAGCTTATGGAGAATGTTGCTTCCTGGCTGGCCAATGTATTCATTATTAAATCCAACAATCCAACAAATGGAGGTAACTTGCGTGATGGATTAATTTACTTTGTTCGAAATGATGAAAAATCTGTTTTTAGTTATTGGGTACAGGCACTTTTAATAGGAATCAGAGAAAGTGTGGGCATTAAATCAATTCCCAAGCGGCTAGGATCAAAGGGTAAAGAAGAAACAAGCTAATAGCGGTATTTATTAGCTATTATTGGTCAAGAAAATTAGTCGGATTTTTTATAAAAACCGATTTTACCTTTTCCCAGGTTAAGGCATGTTTTTCCGTTCCCTCAGTACCTGACAAAAAAGCGTAGGGTTTTAAACTTTCAATATTTTCACAAACTATTTTTAACATAGCGATTCAGGGTACCAAAGTAGGGAATATAATTCATGAGTGCCGACAAAATACCGAGCAACAAAGCATACTTAATTCCTATAACCATTAGCCCTATGGTATTTAAAAAGCAAAGGATAAGCACTACCAGGGTTATGCCTCCCAAATATTGCCGCACTAGTGTGGAAATTTCTTTAATTACCCGACCGGTTTTTGCATGCTTTTCCTCGTCGGTAAGTTTCAAAATAAATTCTTTGTACTTGTTACGATAATACAATAAAAAGAAAACAAATACAGGAAGTACGGCTATTTTGGCTACTGTCCTGGCAGTGCTGCTAAAAATTGCCTGGAACGATTCATTTCCCCGCGAAAAGGCATTTGTAATGAGTTCGCTGATCCAGTTGTATTAGTTGTATTGTTCGGTGGTACTTACTCCAAATTCTGATGCTATCATTTCCGCGTTGAAACTGGAAATGGGGTATAAAAGAAAAGCCAGAAGGGTAGCAAATGCCAACGGAACAAGAATATCCTTAGCGGCAAAAAGCCCACAAATAAATAAGATATTAAAAAGGAGGCCAGCCGTTAACCTGAAAATTAGAGGAAACTCCCTGTGCATGTCAGCGGAAATTAAAAACAAAAATCAGATTACCCGTAGGATTATAATACTTATTTTATTCTTTTTTGTTACTGCCATTTAAAGAATGATCCCATACTGGTATGCACTCGAACTAAACATTCTATATAGCTGATAACGGATTTATTTCAGATTGGCTATTTCATCAGTAGGTTTCAGAAAGGAATAGGCATCACCATACTCCAGCATTTGCTGTGTAAAATCTTTCGGATATTCAACCCGGATGTTTTTAATGGAATCGCCTTCCATTTCAGGAACCAATTTTGGATTGATAAATCCAGCGTAAGGAGCGATGTTTAATATTTCCGATCTTTTCAGCACTTCTTCATGAATGGAAGAATCTACCTGAACACCGTATTTTTCTACCAGGTCATGCCCAGCCTGGTAATCGCCTTCCGACTTAATGCGCTGAATTTCACGAAGCTGCATACCAAAAATGTCGCGTAGTTTTTCGTAATCGTTGATCACGAAATAGGTTTTTCCATCCTTTATTTTCTTCTCTATTACATTGTCTGCTTTACCGGCATCCAATGCCCAGGCGGCGATCAACTGCCTGTTTCGCATGTGGTCTTCTTCAATCATTTCGCCAGCGCTTAGCCTCCGTAATTGCAGCATTAATCCATTCAGAATGTATTCATCATAAGCTGTTTTTCCAACTTCTAACGATTCTATCAATCCCAGATCAATCAAATACGGATCCATCATAAAATACAGGGCTACCAGATCAGCCCTTCCTTCTTCCAGGGTAGAGGCATAGTTTTTTAATGTTTCTTTTGGTGTTCCAACACCCTGATTAATTTTACCAGAGGCATGGCCTACCACTTCATGCAGTGCGGTATGTAGTTTATCGGCTGTTTCCCCATACTTTTTTGCTCTATCCTGTTCAGCCTGGTTAAAAGCAAATTCTTTCAGGAATCCTTCACCTGTAGCTTTATGGTAAGCCTCTTCAATATTACCTAGACTTACCGATTTTGAGCCATGTTCTACCCTGATCCAGTTGGCATTTGGTAAATTAACGCCAATAGGGGTGGCAGGAGAGGCATCGCCCGATTCACCGGCTACGTTCACGATTTTATAGGTTACACCTACTACATTCTCTTTTTTATGCTCATCCATAATGGGCGAATGATCCTCAAACCATTGCACATTGTCGCTGAGGGTTTTCATGCGTTCAGAGGCTTCAAAATCTCTGATTTGCACAATACTCTCGTAACTTGCTTTAATGCCCAGCGGATCGTTATATACTTCAATAAAACTGTTAATATAATCGATATCGCCTTTGGTAGCTTCTACCCAGGCAATATTATACTGATCCCAAACTTTCAGGTCCCCGGTTTTATAATACTGAATGAGCAATCGAAGCGCTTCGGCCTGCTGCTCATTTTCAGCTACCTCACCAGCTTGTTCCAGCCAATAAATAATTTGCCCGATAGCTTCTCCATACATACCATTGGCATGCCACACCATTTCTTCCAGTGAGCCATCTTTTTTTCTCGCGATTTTTGAGTTCAACCCGTAGGAAATCGGATGTGGGTCTTTGGGGTTTGCCATTTTTTTGTAAAAAGTCTCCACCTCTTTCTCGGTTACATCCGGATCGTAAAAGTTCACTGCTGAGGTCAGTACCAAATCTTCATTAGGATTTTTGTTTACTTTTTTCGCATCCTTTGATGGATCAAACATAATGGAAATAGCTTCATTAGAAAGCGATGTCTTGGTTTCACCAACCAATTTTCTTAAATATTCCTGGCTAAATTCAGGTGTAAATTTCAGGTTAGAGTAATGGTGATGAATGCCATTGCTAAACCAAATCCGCTTGGTGTAGGTCATCAGTTGGGTCCATTCATCAGCATTTTTGTCTCCCGCGTAATTTTTTACAATATTTTCCAGTGCTTTCCGTATTTCCAGGTTGTAGCGGTAGTTCTGATCGTAAATAATATCACGGCCAGCCAAACCTGCCTGGGTAAGAAAATATACCAGCTTTTTGTTACGCAACGATAATTTTTCAAAATCCGGTATCTGGTATCGTAGTATTCTTAAATCGGCAAACTGTTCGGTTTGCCAGGCAAAATCTTCTTTATTTTCAGCGATAGCTTGTTCAGTTTCAGGCTGATTGCAACCAGCAACCATCAGGATGCTTAACACGGTAAGGGTTAGTAATTTTTTCACTTCTCAAAAGTTTAGCTTGGGTTGTACCAAAGATACAATCGAATTCAAGTGAAAAAAAGTGATTTAAATGGGAGCGATCCGGTTTGTTACAGTTTGAAGGTTTATCATTAGATTTGAAGGTATTTCGGCTACTTTAAAGCAGCTTTAATATTGAAAAAGTTAATTAATCGTTTGTCATTTGTAACCTGATACAAACATAAATAAAAATCATTTTATAATTATTTAAGATTAACCCCATGCAATTAATAGTATTTAAGAAATATGCAACCAATTTTTGGATAGTATGGCTTTTAATCATCAGCTTTCAATCGGCTGCTCTGGCCCAGAAAAAACCTTTTGAGAACCTGAAGGAAGCTTTATTTTCATCCAGTAAACTTTCCGGGTCCAGTGGTCCGCAAAGTGTAAACTGGATTGACGAAGGGGAGCGGTTCTCTTTTATGCAGGCCAATCCTGAGAAAGAGCGGGATGAAATCAAATCCTATGACCCCGCTACCGGGAAATCTATCCTGATTTTTGATGGAGCAGGTCTTACCTTTCCCGATTCCAAAGAAGCTTTTGCGTATAAATCTTTCGAATGGTCGAAAGATTCCAGATACCTGCTTTTTCAGACTAATTTCAGACCGGTTTGGCGGAATTCAGGAATATCGGATTATTATTTTTATTCTATTGAAAGTAAAACATTAAATCTGGTAGCCAAAGACGCCCGCACCGCTGAACTATCGCCCGATGGCAATAAAATAGGGTATGAACGAGGGGGAAACCTGTTTGTATTTAATTTTGCTACAAAAAAAGAAACCCAGCTTACAGATGACGCGAAAGATAATTTTTACAACGGCCGGTTTGGCTGGGTATACGAAGAAGAATTTGGCCTGGTACAGGCCTGGATGTGGTCGCCCGATAGCCGCTATATTGCTTTCTGGCAAACCGACGAACGCAAAGTGCCGGTATATCAGACTACCGATTATGCAGGACAAGCGCCTGAATATGTAAAAATTCCTTATCCCATGGCTGGTCAGCCGAATCCACAGGTTAAAATCGGGGTAATTGACATCGGAAAAAATGCCAGACAATGGATGGACCTGGTTTTGGGCGATGGTTATGTACCCCGCCTGTACTGGACGTCAATTGCTGGTCAGTTGGCTATTACCCACCTTAATCGTGCCCAAAATCATTTGCGGCTATTTTTTAACGACGCCACTACCGGAAAAGGAAAACTGATTATGGAAGAAAAATCAGATACCTGGATTGATTTGTTCGATTTTTTTGCTGGCATCGATCATTATTTCTTTTTTCCGGAAAATACCCAGGAGTTCTTCTGGATTTCAGACCGCGATGGCTGGAATCATATTTACCGCTACAATTATGAAGGTGATGTGTTAAATCAGGTAACGCAAGGCAATTGGGAAGTAGTATATGTGTATCAGGTCGACTCAAAAGATAAAACCATTTATTATTCCTCTACAGAAGAATCCCCTTTAGAAAGGCATTTGTATTCCATTCGGTTTGATGGCAGGAAAAAGACAAAACTAACCCAGGAACCGGGCAAACACCAGATTGATTTCTCACCCAACAGTGCCTATTATATCGACCGATATTCAAATGTTAGTACGCCTGCGCAGGTGGAATTATGGTCTACTAAAGGGAAAATGCTCGAGAAAATGGAAGATAATGCTGAGGTTAAAGCATATACTGATCAGCATTTGTATGCCCCCAAAGAGCTTTTTAGTTTCACTACTTCCGATGGTCAGAAACTGGATGGCTATCTGATAAAACCGATAGATTTTGATGAGAATAAAAAATATCCGGTTGTACTGAATATTTACGGTGGCCCTGGTTCCCAATCAGTTTATAACGATTACGCCACGAATGGATGGGAGCAGTATCTGGCCCAGGAAGGTTATGTGATTGCCAGCATGAATAACCGTGGGAGTGGGGGATATGGCGGGAAATTTAAAAAGATGGTATATGCCCAATTGGGCAAATGGGAAAGTAAAGATTTTGTGGAAACCGTAAAATATTTAGGTAGTCTGGGTTGGGCCGATACAGATAATATGGCCATCAGAGGGCATAGTTACGGCGGTTTTATGTCCAGTTATACCATGTTGAATTATCCGGGGGTATTTAAGGTAGCTTTGGTGGGGGCGCCTGTAACTGACTGGCGCCTGTACGACAGCATCTATACCGAACGGTATATGGGCTTGTTACCACAAAATAACGAAAACTATATTCAAAGTTCGTCCACTTCCTATGCCGACCAACTGGAAGGCTATATGTTTATTGCCCATTCTACTATGGACGATAATGTGCATGTACAAAACACCTTTCAACTGGTAAAAGCATTGATCGATAATGGTAAAGATGCTGACTTGAGAATTTATCCTCCCGGTGCGCACGGAGTATCGTATAGCCCGGAAAGTTATGTGTTGCTGTATTCTCAGTATGTGGATTACCTGAATGAACACTTAAAAAATATCGACTAACAGGAATTGCGGCGGCTAATAAAATAAAAAGAGCTTAATGATTATTTCATCACTAAGCTCTTTTAAAATTTAATTTTGTTTTTTAATTGGTAGTAAGCTTCAGCACATTGGCGTCAATTTCATATTTTTTTAGCATTTTCTGTGCATACGCATTGTAGCCATGGGTTACCAATAAGAAAAATTTGCCGTTTTTAATTTTAGCTAAATTGGCAAAAAGTTTCCAACGACTAATTACTTTGTTTTTATTTTTATCTTTATTGTCAACAATTTCAAAATAATCTTTCCCCAGTAAAGTCTGTGCTGTCAGATCAGGCATGATTGATTCTTCTGTTTCCTTTTCTATAAACTTTGTGGGTTGCTCATAGTCAGGTAAATTAACCTTTATATTTTTGTATCCCTTACTTTCCAATAACCTTACGGCGGAATAAGTAGTTTTTTCGTTTACATCTTTTTCCAATACTACAGTTGTCATAAATGAAATTTTTATATTTGAAAATAAAATTACGAACTATTACGCACAAAACACAATCTGCCACTCTTTCTTGAATGATATTTTAATAAAAATTACAGGAAATCAAATTTTAATTCAACATTTCTTGCTTCTATTAAAAAATAGCGTTCTGCTTCTAAAAAAGGAAGTTTTATTACCGCTATAAATTCAAAAAATCGTTAAACCTAAAACAGATCAAATTTATTTCCGTGTTTGTGAAATTGCACCCAATGGCTGAATTGAGTCGATTACAGGCTTTTACCTTAATCCTGGTTGAAGAGCTATTAGCTGATTATACGTAATTTTTGACGTATAGGTTTTAGGTTTAATGAATAACGCTAGAGAAGTAAAAATGGTATATAGTAAAAACTCGATTTTAGTTATTGTTATCAAGATTGGCTATTTTATCTTCAATAACCTTCAGCTTATTTTTTAATTCCTGCTCCATGTGCGCCAGTTCCTTTTCTTTGTCATTTTTGACCTGATCCCATTTGGCACTCCACTCATTTTCTAGTGTGGTATACCCAGCATTGAGCTGATCCTGTAGCTTTTTATATTCGGCATCCTTTTCGTTTTTCAAATCTTCATACTGTTTTATGAGTTTTTTTCTGGAAAAAAGTTTACCGTTAATTTCTTCTCGTAAGGCAGAAAGTTCAGCTTCAGCTTCTTCAGAAAAGTCACTTAGCCGCGTTTTCGCATCCTCTAAATAGGCATCATACTCCATTTGGGCCTCACTCTCCAATTGTTTTAGGCTTTCTCTGGCAGCAACATGCGCTTGGTTGATTTCCTGAGCAATAGTTTCCTGAATTTTATTTTTCTGGTTTCTGAGATACTGTAGGGTATCTTGGGTTTTTTGGGCTGAAAGCGATTGGGCAAGCAAAGAAGTTTGGTTAGAATGTGCCCATAAAATGCATTGCAAAAGTACAATAGTAAAAATAAATTTCACGGGATAGTACATTTTGTGGTTCAATTAATTGGAAATAACTTATTAATCCAAAAATAACATTTAAAAATCGCGGCTATTTATAAAGATATAAGCCATGTGAAAATATAATTTTTAAATGCAAGTACGAAAGTTAACCAAAAGTAAACTAATCTGCCGCGTTATATTTTGTTTGCTTAAATGAGTTTTCTGCCAGATCAGCTCCAACCTGGGAGGGTTGTATTCTAAATTTTTTAATCTTTTCAAATATAAGGTTTCTATGCCTGTTAAGTTCACCAAT
>JBGTIS010000055.1:0-21679 GCA_041745535.1 Cyclobacteriaceae bacterium
GCTTTATTTGAATAGTACTCAGCCGTAAATTCCAGGTTGCCAAATAAAAGCATATCCAGCCCCACATTCCTGGTAGTTCTGACCTCCCACTGAAGGTCCGGATCTACCGCGCCAATGGCGGCAGCTCCAAAAATCCGTTCGTTGTTGAATGAATACGTGATATTGGAGTTCAGCAAGGCCTGAAACCCAAAGCTTGGAATGGACTGATTTCCAATTTGTCCTATCCCCCCTCTCAGTTTTAATTCTGAGATGAATGAAGGCATCTGTATGTCATTGTGGATTTTCCAGGCAACTGCTAAGGAAGGTAATACAGCATACCGGTTGTCTTCACCAAATTTTGAGCTACCATCCCTTCTGACATTGGCGGTTACAAAATACCGGTCATCGTAATTATAGTCGAACCTGCCCAGGAAAGAGAATATCGAGTATCGGTCAAGATTTTGAGTAACCGTTTTGGTGCCGGTACCATTGGCTAAAGTAGGTACATAAGGTTTTTGAAGCTGAGACGTTCGACCTTCCATGAGATCTTCGTCAAAATCCTGAAAAGTGACGCCTCCCAGCAGGTTTAAGTTGTGTTTACCAAAACTCTCGGTGTAGGATAAAGTATTTTCCACCAAGCCTGAGGTACGTGTAAAACTTTTCTTATTAAAATAAGCGGATCCATTAGGGAAAAAGAACCCCAAATCATACTCAGGAACGAACAGGTCATCGTTCTGATGGGTAAAATCATACTGTAAATTAAGTTTGTAAGTCAAACCCTTGATGAAGTCGTACTCCGCATAGGCACCGGCCAGTGCCCGCGACAGCACCCTGTCGGATTCAACCAGATTGTTCAAACCAATAATATTTAGCGACAGCGCGTTTTCGATACTGGATGAACCACCGTATCCGCCTTCCCGGTTTGGATCTTTTACCGGAATAATGGGAGACGCCCAGATCAGGTCATTAATAAAAGGAGGATTGGCACCGGGAATACCTTCTACCCTTAGCCCTGAATTCTCATTGGTTCTGGAAAGAAATAATTTTTCCCCAAATCTGAAATTTCCCTTTTTAGTGTCCGTATTAAGCCGGATAGAGTAGCGTTTGTAATTAGGACCGTTCCCTTCCAGGGTGCCTGTATTACTGAAATAATCCAGAGAGGCATAATACGCGGTATTGGTTCCACCTCCAGACAAAGCCACATTATAATTCTGCAAAGCTCCGGTCTTTATTCCTTCTTCCTGCCAGTCGGTATCTATATTATCAATAAAATCAGGTGAATCAGGGAAATCGCCCGGCGGTATGGGCGGAGAACTATTCTGTCCGGCATTGGTGAACACTTCTCTGATGATTTCCTGATATTGTTCTCTGTGAAGCACCGGTATCTTCTTGGCAACCTGCTGCACACCCGCATACGCGTTTAATTCAACTTTAAGAGGCTGGCCAAATCGACCTCTTTTGGTGGTAATGATTACCACCCCATTGGCAGCCCTTACCCCATAGATGGCCCCGGCTGATGCATCCTTTAGTACCTGGATACTTTCAATATCATTAGGGTTTAAATCCCTGATGGAACTGATGGAGGCATCGGGTTGCCGGCCATCGCCGGTGGTATTAATGGTACCGTTAAGCGGCATCCCATCCACTACATATAAAGGTTCCGCGTCTGTTCCGGCCGTACCGAAAGTAGAAATACCCCGGATCCGCACATTAGGGGATGCCCCTGGTTGTCCGTCGCTATTGATCGCTACACCCGGAACCCGTCCCTGTAACATTTGCGTTACATCATTAGAACTTACTTTGTTCAATTCGTCGGCATCAACCACACTTACTGAACCAGTCAGGTCAGATTTCTTTTTTGTGCCATACCCAATCACCACCACTTCCTGGAGAGACGCGATATCGGGATCCAGCACCACATCTATCTCCGATTTTGCCCCAATGGCAACTTCAGTGTTTAAGTAACCAACATAAGAAAAAACGAGCACATCCTCATTGTTGGCATTAATGGTATAAACTCCATCCACATTGGTGATGGTACCCGTCGCGGTTCCCTTTACAAGCACATTAACACCTGGCAACGGAACTTTATCGTCAGCTGATCTTACCGTGCCGCTCACTGTCCTGCTTTGGGCATGAAGCTGCATCGCCACAAATAAGAAGAGTACTATGCCCAGAGTCGCCTTCCAATCCAGCAATGATCGAGCTTCTCGCAAATAAATTAAGTGTAGATTTTTTAGCATATCGAACAGATTTAATTGTGGGAATAATAAATACTACGCCAATTAATTTTTAATAAATATAGAATCGTTACTGTGATTGCCACGATATTATCGGGGGAATCAGACGGCAATTATGTGGATATTAATGAAAATAGTTTGCTGGCTGAATAATAAGTGTATTTTTTACATTTGTAAATATATGAAAATTATCTCCAAATAAGCAAGTGCAAGTGTATATTTTACAATTATATTTACAAAATGGGCCTAAATCTTTAAAATATCCCGTTTCAAAATAATATCCTGTGCTTTGTGTATTAGTATAGTGCGTATTGGATTAGTGCCCTATATTTGATTTTTTTGAAAAAACTTTAAACTTCCAATGAGTCACAAATACAATAATGAGGATAAGGTACTGATTGCCGTTGATTGTATCATCTTTGGTTTCGATCAGGAGGAAGAAGAATTAAAACTACTCCTGATAAAAAGGGACTTCCATCCGGAGAAAGACAAATGGTCATTGATGGGTGGTTTTATGAAAATTGATGAAAAAATAGAGGAAGCAGCCACGCGAATTCTGCATACACTGACCGGCCTTACCCAGGTATATATGGAACAATTGGAAGTTTTCAGTGAATTGGATCGTGACCCAGTTGAACGCACCATTTCTGTTGCTTATTATGCCTTAATTAATATTGAGGACCATGATGAAGAACTCATTAAGCAATATTCGGCCAGTTGGTTTGAGATATCCAAGGTTCCGAAACTCATTTTCGATCATGATATCATGGTGGATCACGCGATCAAACGTTTACGATACCGGACTTCCGTGCAGCCTATTGGATTTGAGCTTCTGCCCGAAAAATTTACGATGCGACAACTTCAAAAACTGTATGAGGAAATTTTGAATGAGCGATTGGACAAAAGAAATTTTACAAAAAAAATTAATGCCCTTGACATCCTGGAAAAACTTGATGAAAAGGATAAGAATTCTTCCCGCAAGGGTTCATATCTCTATAAGTTCAATCAGAAGAAATATCGCACAAAATGTGAAAACGGATTCATCTTTAAAGTTTGAAAAATCCTGGTAGAAATTTCCGCTAAACTGCTAATCAATGCGTACCTATTATTTCATCACCCACATAGATGCCAAATTCCTGTGGCCGCTTTCGCTTCCCTAATAGTACTTAGTAAGCTAATAATTGTTTCCGTTTATAGTTTATACCCGCTGCTGAATCATGTTTTTTCTGATACCTTTATTGAGCTGGATCATAATTAGGCAATTCTATAAAAAAAGTAGTTCCTAATCCACTTTTACTCTCAACCCTAACTAGCCCACCTAATTTTTCAACCGCCTGCTTCACGATGTATAAACCCAATCCTGACCCTTCGGAAACGGAAGCGGCTCTGAAAAACATATCAAATATTTTACTCTGAAATTGAGCGTCGATACCAATCCCATTGTCCCGAATAGTCAGTTGAGCCTCCTGCCTGGTGATTTTAATTTCAAAGTTAAGGTAGTTTTGCTCCAAATTAAGGTTCAGGTATTTAATCGCATTCGAGACAATGTTTCTCAAGATCACGGTTATTCTGAATTCATCGCTGTAAAAGGCTACATCACCGGTAATCCGCACAGAAAGGTTAATTTTTTCCCAATGGCTGTAATGTTTCAACTCCTCATAACAATCATCAATCAATACCTTAAAATCAATGAGGGTATTCATTGTTTCTGTCTTCAGAATTTTGGCTTGATGCAGAATGGAGAGAATGATGTCATCCAGTTTAACCACTCTGCTCTCAATTAAATCCAAATATTCCGCCTTCGCCCTGCTATCTGCTTCAAGCTTGATTAAATTCAGGAGGCCGCGCATGGAACTTAAAGGCGCTTTTAAATCATGCGATACCTTATACACATAGTTATCTAACTCATAATTCCGCTTTCCCAGTTCATCCAGTGTTTCATTCAAATCTTTTTCGGCCTGTATGCGGTCAGTAACGTCTCTGATCACCGCCAGTAAGCCACTGTTTTTTCCCATTTCGTTTTTGAGCACCTGGGTAGTGGCTTCCACATAAATTTCTTTACCGGTTCTGAGTTTATGGATTATCACTACTTCGCAAACACCAGATTCACTCAATTGCCGCATCGCCCGTTGTTCATCTTCCTTATTGATCCAAATCGATTGATAGGCTTCCCGCAAAGGCTTGCCAAGCACTTCTTCGGCCTTTAGCCCATATAACCTTTGCGCGCCATGATTCCAGTAATTTACCCGATAGGCCGTATCTAACCCAACGATCGCGTCATGCACACGCGCGAGAATATAAGCATTGAACCGCAATAAATCTTTCGATTGCTTCTCCTGGGTAATATCTCTGCGAATACCCAGATATTGTTGTGGTTTCCCCCACTCATCCAAGAGCGGTGTCACCACCATGTCGACCCAAAAATAAGAGCCGTCTTTTGCCCGATTTCTTATCTCTCCCTGCCATACTTCACCTTTGGAAATGGTTTTCCACAGGGTTTCAAAAAAAGTTCTGGAGTGGTAGTTTGAACTGACAAAATTAGCGTTTTGCCCCAGTAATTCTTCTTTTGAATATTGAGACAACTCACAAAACCTATCATTCACATAGGTCATGACACCATTTTTATCCACAATGATGACAATAGAATTCTGATCTAATACCGCTTTGATTCGCGACTCATTTTTTAAAGTATTTTTCAGGTTCATTTCTCTTTGCTGATAAGTAGCAAGGGCCGAGGCACATTCCGATAGCCGGGCATTCAGTGCTGAATTTTTTTGCTGTAGATTTTCTATTTCTTTTAGTAAATCTTCCGGAGTAGAATGTTGCTCTTGCATAAAGGGGATATAAGCCCAATCAAAATATATAATGAAATGTCGCAGGGGTAACTGGCTAAAAATATGACCGTATGGCTTTCCGCCAGAAACAAGCATTTTAGCCATTTTTACCTAATAGAAATTAAACCAAAATACCTCATTTATGTTTGAAGCATGGATTAGATCAAAACCAGATAACGCGGATACCTTTCCGCGATTAGCAGCAACCCTCACTTTCGTATGAGTCATTAGCGAATGCTTATGCTATTTTTGCAGAACAGAAAAATATGTATAATCCTATTCGAAAAAGCGGGTTGATATTGCTATAATCGTATAAAAACCTGAATCACCATGGAAAAGAAAAAAATTACCCGAAAAGAATTTATCAGCAAATGTAGCACTGTGGGTGCCGGCACCCTGATGTTCCCCTGGGCGGCACAGGCAGTAGCGAATCCGTTTTCGCAAGACAAAAAAACCAAAGTCGCGATCATTGGGTGTGGCAGTGTTTCCAATTCATACCTTCCGATACTGGCAAAAACTCCCCATGTAGAGCTGGTATCCTGTTGCGACATCAAGCCGGAAAGGGCCAGGCACCAGGCCGAAAAGTTCAATATCCCCAACCACTATCCCCACATCAGTGAGATGCTGAAAGGACCCAAATTTGATTTGATGCTTACCCTGACCGACATGCAGGTTCATGGTGAACTGAACCGGAAGGCTTTAGAAGCGGGCATCCATGTGTGGAGTGAAAAACCGTTGGCCAACACCTATAATGAAGGCGCGCAATTGGTAGAACTGGCAAAGAAAAAAGGCCTGAGAATCTGGGGTGCGCCGGTAGTAGTGGAAAGTCCGCAGTTTGCTTTTATGTCCAAAGCCATTCAGGAGGGTAAGCTCGGCAAAGTGGCAGCCGCCCATGCCCATTACGGGCACGAAGGACCTGACTGGTCCGCGTTTTTCTATGAGAAACTGGGCGGCAGTATGCCCGACCTGGCCGTGTATAACATGGCCACCCTCACGGGATTGCTGGGGCCGGCGGTTTCTTTGGTAGCCATGCTCAACGTTATCACGCCTACCCGAAATACGGGTGACAAGGGTGAGATAAAAGTAGAGGCTGAAGACAATGCCATGGTATTGCTGGAACATGAAAGCGGCGCTTTGTCGCACATACAGTCGGGATTTAATTATTACGACCCGCATGGCCACGAAGGATACGGACAAACCAAAGCGTCCATTTCTATTGTAGGCAAAGCCGGCAACATGCACATGATCGGTTACGACTGGGCACCTGGAGGCGTTGAAATGACCACCAAGGAAAGCCAGAAAACTGAAATCTATGCCAAGGATCAGGAGGGTTATACCTGGCCCATGGGCGCCTCGTTGGTAGCAAACACCTTATTAACGGGTAAAGAGCCTCGACTTACGGTAGAACATTCACTGCATGTGCTGGAGATTATTGAAGCCGCACGCAAGTCGCAGGAAACCGGCAAAAGGATTGCCTTAACCTCCAAATTCAAGTGGCCCATTGTATAGGTGATGCGGCAAGAAAAATACGGTAAGCAGGAAGCTTGATGATTAAAATTTTTAACTGAAAACAAACTGCCAAACAGGGTGAAAAAAAAAATTGTCCTTTCCGACTATAATGGCTCTGCCCGGAAAGTAGCGCGGCTGATAGAATTGATAAAAATTAATGAGCCTTTGCTGGCAGAAAAGAAAGTAACAACTGGTTTTGACGGATTCATTGATACCATTGTAAAAATTATTAAAAACAAACCCGACCATCAACCCGTCGAGGTATTTGACACCATCAAAGAATTTGGAAACTATATTGTCAGGAAAGAAGGCACCAGCCTAAGTCTTGAACTGGAAGAATTGCATATTAAGTTAGGGGGCAACATGCCTAATATGTCGAATGTATTTGGTAAACTGGGTGTTTCTGTCAACTGCATCGGCGCTTTGGGGTATCCGCAAACCCATGAAGTATTCAAAAAGTTACCTTCCAATTGCCACCTCTATAGTTTCGCCGATCCAGGTATTTCCACCGCCTTTGAATTTAATGACGGTAAAATTATGCTGGCCCAGATGGGTTTGCTTCATTCCATAGGTTGGGAAACCATGAAAAGCAGAATCGGAATTCATACTTTAATTAACCTCTATAAGGAAAGTGATTTATTATGCATGGTAAACTGGGGTGAATTAGATGTTACCGGTGATATTTGGAAAGGGCTGATGCAGGAGGTATTTCCCAATTATGTTTCGCGGCATGAAAAACAAATTGCTTTTTTTGATTTATCAGATTGCTCCAAACGCAGCAAACCAGCCATTGCAGAAGCTTTGCTACAAATAACGGAATTCGCGCGGCACATGCGCGTGGTGCTGAGTTTAAACAAAAACGAAGCCCGGCAGATTTACCAGGTATTATTTGATGATGGTAAGGAAGCCAGTTTAACCTGTTTGGGAGAAAAAATGTACGAGAAGCTAAAAGTGGAAATACTGCTTCTCCACGCTGCCCAGGAAGCGATTGCCATTAATCCTGAGGGTATATTCTCCTGTAGCACTTTTTTCATCAGCAATCCTCAGATTTCTACCGGTGCTGGCGATCATTTTAATACTGGCTTTTCCGTCGCGCAATTACTAAAACTGGATCTGGAATCATCTGTTATTTTTGCCAACGCCGTGTCCGGCGTGTATGTTCGAACTGGGGTAAGCCCAAAACTGACGGATGTGATAGATTTTTTGCAGGCAGTCATACACGAACTCAAGTTAACCCAGCCATGAACACACGAATTAATATTTATCAAAATTACAGTACCCTTTCCGCTTATGCGGCTCAGGAAATAATTAGTCTGGTTATAAAAAAACCGGAAGCTGTATTGTGCCTGGCGGCTGGCAACACACCAACGCTTGCCTATGACTTGCTGGCACAAAAAGCCATCGAGGAGCAGGTGGACTTTTCAAAGTGCGTCTTTATCGGATTAGATGAATGGGTGGGCATCTCTCCTGAAAATGAGGGAAGCTGTCATTATTTTTTGCGACAGCATCTGTTCCAAACCTTACACATACAACCTTCCCAAATACATCTATTTGATGCCTTGTCGGGTGCGCTGGACCAGCAGTGTAAGGCCATGGATGCCGTTATTGCTTCGCTGGGCGGCATTGATTTAATGTTGGTGGGTGTGGGCATAAACGGACATATCGGATTTAATGAACCCGGTATTTCGGTAGATTTATACGCCCATGTTGTTGCCCTGGACACCACTACCCAATCGGTGGGTCAGAAGTATTTTAAACAAAACACTCCGCTTTCCATGGGAATAACCCTGGGACTGAAGCATCTTCTGGAAGCGAAAAAAGTAATCCTGATGGCAAATGGCCGGCACAAAGCTGAAATTATTAAAAAGGCATTGGAAGAGGAAATCAATACCAGTTTACCTGCCAGTATCATCAGAACACACAGGCAAGCATTGATTATGTTAGACGAAGACGCCGCTGGTTTACTTGATCAGGATGCGATCGACAGCCGTGAGGTACCATAAATATAAAGATTTAGTCAGCCCTGCTCCATGAAGATAACAGAAGCCTTGAGGTTAAGAATACTTTATTTTTTAGTATTGAGCTGTACAGCTTCGTGGCTCCCTATTTTTGCCGATTATTTAAAAGACCAGGGTTTATCGGGTATACAAATTGGCATTATTTTAAGCATTACGCCGGTGATGATGTTCCTGGTACAACCGGTGTACGGTATGCTGGCCGACCGACTTGGCTATAAAAATTGTCTGCTGCTTTCATCTTTGCTGGCCTCATTTAGTTACGGGCTTTACCTGCTGGAAGGAAATTTTGTTTTCTTATTTCTTATTACCATCCTCATGTCTGTTTTTTATAACGGCATACAACCCATTCTCGATAGCCTTTCCCTTAACCTTACCCGCGACAATCCTAAATTTTCGTATGGCACCCTCCGCATTGCCGGCGCCTTCGGCTGGGCGTTCACAGGCACCATTGTAGGACATTACATCGATACGGTAAACACTTCTGTAATTTTTATCTTCTCGGCTTTAAGCATGTTGCTCACTTTTGTTTTTTCTATTTCTTTAAAAGTGAATAATAAACCCACTGTTTCGGCTGAAGTAAACACCACCTCCAGAGGTGTAAGCGAGGTGTTCACCAATAAATCGCTGATTTTTTTACTGATCTGTGTATTTCTTATTTCAGCCGGCGCTACAACCATCTGGAATTTTTATTCCATTTATATGAAAGAAAATGGCGCCTCCGCATCACTGGTAGGGTATGGCCTTTCTTTTCAGGGTTTGTGTGAATTGCCACTGTTTTATTTTTCAGCCAGCATTATCCGCAAATTTGGTATTAAAAACACGTTACTCATCACCGTTTTTGCTACCACCATCAGGTTGCTGCTGTATGGTATGGTGAAAAATCCGCAGTCAGCTATTTTTATAGAACTGCTGCATGGTTTTTCCTGGTCGCTGTTTTGGGTGGTGTGTGTAGAATATGTGAATAAGCTGGTGAGTGAGGAATGGAAAGCCACGGGGCAATCGCTTTTATATGCCGCTTATTTTGGCGTAGGCGCTATTGCCGGAAATTTCTGGACGGGGTATCTGTACGATACGCAGATGAAAGTGGCCGATATCTTTTTGTTGAATGCATGTATTGTTTTCATAGTAGGCCTGTGCATCTGGTTATTTATGAAAAAACCTGAGGAAAAGCTTACCGCTATCGGTAAAACCATGGAACTGGGTATATAAAAAGGTTAGCAGTCAGAAGTTGGAAGCCGGAAGTCCGGGATGCGAAAGAACAGGAGTCAACTTCGGATTTCCGTCTCCGGACTTCCGTCTTGAAGCTCTTCTTTCATGCGGTCCAAATACCAGTCTACAAACTTGGAAACCTCTGCCTCCACAGGGGCATAAGGACCGGGCTGGTAATGGCTTGATTGGATACCGCGATAATTATTCTCGCAAAGTTCCCAATCCTGTTCTCCCGTTACCCGCCAGAAATCGGTAAGCCGCTCCACCGTATAATCAACGCCTTCCACAGCCTCCTGATCTACCAGCCAGGTTAATTCAATGGCAGTACGAGAAGGACTTAGAGCGGTCAGCCGCATGGTCCATATATAGTCGCTCACCGCATCCATCCAGAAGTTCGGGTACACCACCAGGCCCAGCACCCCGGCATCATAATCTTGGTGGTCGCCCATGGGAATGGCCACCGGTTTTCCATCCAAACTATAGCTCTGCACTTCCTGCCGGAGCGGATAACGGACGGCAAAATGAAAGGAATCGTTTTCAAAATCGATATCGTGAATTGCCAGTCCCTTTTTCTGCCAACCTACCCTGCGTTCGGCAGTAATTTCATCTGCAGATTCTCTTAAATTAGCGCCAACCACCGCTTTGCAATATTCCGGGTGCGCCACGCCACAATGATAGCATTCCCTGAAATTTTCGGCTACCAGTTTCCAGTTGGTAGCAAGTTCATAAGTTTTCTTATAGGCAACCTTGGCCTTATCAATTTTATAAGGTTGCAGAAAGGAACCATAATCCTGCGATACTTTGGTAAAATCAGGGGGATTTTGTGCCAGCGAAATAAAGATGAGCCCATGCGCTATTGCCACCTTTACCGGATGCAACCCGTGGGCTGATTTATCAAAATCTTCCGGCATCAGGCGGGCTTTGAACAGCGATCCGTCTTTGTTATACACCCATTGGTGATACGGACACATCAGTTTTGGCGCATTTCCTCGCTCCATCAAACACACAACGGACCCCCTGTGGCGGCAGGTATTATAATGCGCGAAAACTTCGCCTTGGTCTCCCCTTATAACAATAATAGAATCGTGATGCGCTGTATAGGTAAAATAATCACCGGGTTTTGGTATTTCCGCGGTGGTGCCGGCAAATAGCCAGTATTTTTTCCAGATATGGGCCCATTCAAGCTCGAATATCTGCTGATCGGTATAAAAAGGTTGTTCGAGGCTCCAGCCCGTTTGGTGTTGGTCTATCAATTTTTCAAGTGCTTCCATCATGGTCCTGTTTATAGCGTTAGCGTTTGACAAATATAGGGCTAATCCACATCAGTCGTGTCGGCTACATTTGCCAATGTTTATACTATTTTATCGAAATAAATTGATGGGCATGGTACACCTGATTGGTAGTGCTATTTTTTCGCTCAAACAGATAAATACCATTGCATTTAATACGCGACACAGGGTCAGAAAATTCTTTCATTATGATCTTGTCTGAATTTGGAAGGGGTTTTGCCGGTCACTGTCTTAAACTGTTTAAAGAAACTGGAGACATTTTTAAAGCCGCTTTCAAAACAGATCTGGTCCATATTATATGGCGTTTCAATCAGTAATTTGTGCGCGTGCCCAATGCGGATTTCATTAATAAATTCAAAAACCGTTTTATTGGTTCTGCTCTTAAAATACCTGCAAAAAGAGGTGGAAGACATATTGGCAATTTCCGCGATTTCTTCAAGCCTGACCTCCGCTTTAAAATTTTTCATCAGGTAATCCAGCACATCGTTTAACCGGTGTAAGTCGGATGCCTGTATTTTTCCATTGAATCCGATAGAGGATAATAACTCATACTCATCACTGCCGGACAACGCATGCAGAATTTCCATAAAAGTGATAAACTGTGGCACACCGGTTTGCTGATGGGCTTTCAATATTTTTTCGGCGACTGATAATTTAGTCTCTCCAAAAAATTTTATTCCCCTGTTCGATTTTGTGAGTAGGTTTCTGAGTGGTACCATCTCAGGGATTTTAAAAAAATCGGGGCCAAAAGAGTTTTCAGTAAAAAGAATATATATGCACTCGGCTGTTTGGTTGTTGCCTGCTTCCAGGTGATGATTATTTTTCCATACATGTGCCAGATTGGGCCCCACCATCACCAGGTCATACGGTTCAAAGTGTTCAATGCTATCTCCAATAAACCGCGTTCCCTTCCCTTTGGTAATCAGCATGATCTCAATTTCAGGATGGAAATGCCAGGGCACCACAAAATAAGGTTTAGCCACCTTGTGAAAGTCAAAAGGTTTGTCTTTTGGCATAAAAAGTTTTACAAACAGCGGCGTCTTCATCATGGAATTCCAATCATAAAATTATGCTGCCTGACCCTACGGTCATGGCCCATCCTTATTGGGTTAAAAGGTACAAAAAAGTGCAATCATACCCAATTATCCAAAGGTACTACCGTGAATAAAGCGATGTGTTTGGCGCGGATGTCCTGGTTAAGCGCCTGAAGTCAACATAGAGTAATCATTGGAAAAATTTCAATATACTTATTTCTTCAAATTTTCAGACCTTAGTTATCTATTGCTATTCATTACTTAACCTACCAAATTATGAAGAAATTTTATACACATTATTGTTGCTGTTTCACTTTGCTTCTGGTGCTAGCGGCAACAGGTGCCTGGTCGCAAAACATATTGGTAACCGGTCATGTGAAATCATCTGAAGGATTCCTTCCAGGTGTAAATGTGCTGGAAAAAGGAACCATAAACGGGACGGTTTCCGACGCGAACGGTTCCTATAGTATTTCGGTAGCACCGCAGGCAACTTTGATATTTTCTTTCGTTGGTTACCACTCGGAAGAAGTAAGTGTGGGCGGGCAATCCGTCGTTAATGTTATTCTCACTGAAGATATCACTTCGCTGTCTGAAGTAGTAGTTGTGGGTTATGGTACCATCGAAAAAAAGGATATGACGGGTGCGGTTACCCAGGTATCCGCTAATGAGTTTAATGCGGGAATAAATCCCAATCCCTTGCAGGCCATACAGGGAAAGGTGGCCGGATTGAACATTACCCAGCCTTCCGGTGATCCGAACCAGGCGCCTACCGTACGGTTGCGGGGTTACACCTCGCTGGCCGGTGGCAGCGATCCGCTCTATGTGGTAGATGGGGTAATTGGCGTTCCCATCAACAGCATTTCTCCGTCCGACATCGAGCAAATTGATGTACTAAAAGATGCTTCGGCTTCTGCCATTTATGGCTCCCGTGCTGCCAACGGAGTTATCATGATTACTACCAAACGTGGCAAAGAGGGTAAATCTACTGTTATGTTCAACAATTATGTGGGTATGGAAACCATATCAGAAACACTCGATTTGTTGGATGCGGATGGGTATCGTGCTGAAGTTTCAAGAATAAAAGGCGATGCCTCACTGAACGACAATTTAAAATTTCCGAAGGATGCCAATGGCAATGGGTATAGCACCGACTGGATGAAAGAGATTACACAAACGGGTTATACCAACAACCATGAACTGGCCATCTCAGGAGGTACTTCCTCGCTTTCTTATCGTGGATCATTAAATTACATAAAAAGGAATGGCATTATTAAACAAACCGGTTTTGAGCGTACTTCGGGTCGGATTAACCTGGACCAGAATGCAATCAACGACAAACTGCATGTGCAATATAACCTGGCCGTTACTACCATAAAATCTGACTTATCTAATGATGACATCATCAACAGGGCTGTATTATTCCTGCCAACCTTACCTGTTCGAAGAGAGACCGGAGATTACTACGAAGTGGATGGTAGTTTTGATCTTTATAATCCGGTGGCGATGCTAGAAAATTACCAGAACGATGAGGAATCGAAGGTGTTTATCGGTGGGATAAACATGAATTATGAAGTATTTACCGGATTTACACTAGGGGTGAATGGCGCGTACAGATATGAAAATGCCATACAGAGTGATGCTTATAATGGAGCGATCAGGGCCTATGCCGGCAACCAGGGTAGTGCTTCCAGAAATCTGGGTCAGATTAATGACAGATTGCTCGAACTAACCGCACAATATACCAGCGACTTTGGAGAAAAGCATAATTTTACGGTTTTGGGAGGGTATTCCTATCAGAATATTCTCAATGATGGCTTTGGTGCCAATAATAACAATTTCGTGGAAGGCATATACGAAATTTTGGGTTACAACAGTTTGTCCTCTGGCCAGGGTACCCTGTTACAACCCAGTCAGGGCTATACCAGCTCTTATAAAAATGAGAACCAGCTTATATCATTTTTTGGAAGGGCCACGGTTAACTTAAGCGATAAATATAATTTTACCGCTACGGTGCGCAGAGATGGCAGCTCAAAATTCGGCCGCAATAATAAGTGGGGAACCTTCCCTTCTGTAGCCGCGGGTTGGACCATCACCAACGAAGGATTCCTATCGGGCAGTACCGCCCTAAGTTATTTGAAATTAAGAGCCGGCTGGGGACAAATCGGAAATTCCGAAGGGGTAGCGCCCTATAATTCATTGCTGTTATATGGACAGAAAGGCACTTATTACGATGGGAATCTCAATGATTTTGTACCTGGATATGGTATCACACAAAATACAAATCCAAACCTGAAATGGGAAGTACTGTCGCAGGTAAATATAGGCCTTGACTTCGAGTTGTTTAGCGGAAAATTAAATGGATCACTGGAGGTGTATGATAAGCGAACCAAAGACATGCTCTATAACTATACCGTTCAGGCAGATGGATCGAAGTATTTTACCAATTCAATAACCGCCAACGTTGGGGAAATGTCAAACAGAGGGATTGAGCTTACCTTTGGTGGGGATGTAATCCGCAACGATAATTTTCAATGGAGTTCAAGGATTGTGGGATCGGCTTATAAAAATGAAGTGGTCTCATTGAGCAACGATGAGTTCGACACCCCGATTATCCGATATAATCCATTTCAGGGTCGGGGTTTGGGCGGCATCACCGCATCCCAATTGAGAGAAGGGCACCCTATTGGAGAATTTTATATTCCGCATATGGTAAGTTTTGATGCCGATGACCGAATATTAATGGAAACGGAGGATGTGGATGCGCCTACTACTGACTTTTCCAGAGCCCGGCTGTTCGAATCAGGTACTTCCCAGCCCAGGACAACGGCCTCTCTGATCAATACCTTTATTTATAAAAATTTTGACCTTAGTTTCCAGTTGAGAGGGATATTTGGCAATAAAATAATCAACAACCTGCGGTCGAACCTGGCGTTGCCGGGAAGCATTCTGGAAACCAATATGTTGCGGGAAGTGGCCGATTATCCAGCCAATTTCAGCACCCCTCAGCTAACGGACATGTGGCTGGAGAGTGGATCATTCGTTCGGTTAGACAATTGGCAGGTGGGATACAATATTCCAACAAAAGGTGTAATTCAACAGGCCCGGGTTTATTTGGGGGGCAATAATTTGTTCATCATTACCCAATACAAAGGAATGGACCCCGAGTTACAGGTAAAAGGAGATTTATCGGGACAAACCCCCAACAGCATGGGTATGGATTACAGCAATGTATATCCCCGCACCAGGTCTTACCAGTTGGGTGTAAACCTTACCTTTTAATACATGATCAAAACTTTCATAACGATATAAAAAATGAATAAGATTAGCAGAATTATCTGGTTAGCGATTTGTATACCAGCTTTCATTATCATTCACAGTTGCACAAACCTGGACGAAAATGTATTTGACCAAATTCCTCAGGAAAAGTTTGGTGAAACCCAGGCACAATTAGATGCTTTAATTGGCCCCCTTTATGGCGGATTGGGCGATTACTGGAGCCGTTTTGAGTTATTGAATTGCGTAACCGATGAAGAGTTGGCCCCTTCACGCGGTGGCGACTGGAGTGAGCCTGAATGGCGATTTTTAGAGGAACACACCTGGCCTACTGATTTTTACGGATTTGATAATTTATGGACCTGGATTTATAATAATTTAACCTCCGTCAATCAACAATTAGAAAATCCCAATATATCGAGCGAAAGCATCATTGCCGAGCTCAGGGTATTGCGGGCTTTTTACCATTACCTGGCGATGGATAATTTTGGAAATGTAATTATCGCTGATAAAATTTTAAGCGGAAACGCTGAAAATCCTTCCCAAAGCTCTCGGCAGGAAGTTTACAATTTTGTGGAAAAGGAATTATTGGAAGCCACTCCTTATTTATCCAAAGAAGTACGTGCCAATTATGGTCGCATGACCTACTATGTGGCGCACGCGATTTTGGCAAAATTATACCTGAATGCCGAAGTGTATACCGGTACCCCGCAATGGGACAAGGCGTTGGCGCATTGCGATACCATTATCGCTTCAGGTCAATTCACACTGGCGGGAGATTTCTTTTCTAACTTCAGCATCACCAACCAAAATTCTCCGGAAATAATTCTGGCCACTCCGTTTGATAAATCCAAAAGAGAAGGTTTCTTTTTTCCTATTACCACCATGCACTACCTCAATCAGCTTACCTACGAGCTGGGGTCAACGCCCTGGAATGGTTACTGCACCTATGCCGAATTTTATAACTCGTTTGCGGAAAATGATGTCAGAAGGGAAATGTGGCTTACCGGACAGCAATACGATGCGGCGGGCGATTCGCTGTTCGACGATGGGGTACCCTTTGCCTACACCAAAGAAATACCCGCCTTCGCCATGCCGGCTGGTCCGGTTGCCAGACTGGCCGGTTACAGAAGTAAAAAATATGAAATCCAGAAAGGGGCCAACTTCAGCCAGGATAATGATTGGGTCATCTATCGTTTGGCAGATGTTTATCTGATGCGGGGCGAAGCATATTTTAGAATGGGTGATGAAGAAAAAGCTTTGGAAGACATCAATTTTATCCGCACCAAACGAAATGTTGAACCCTTTGTGTCGCCGCTTACGGCAGATAGTATTCTGGCCGAACGGGGTCGGGAACTGGCTTACGAATACCACAGAAGGCAGGATTTGATCCGGTTTGGTCAGTTTACCAAAGCCTGGCGGTTTAAGCCGGTATCGGATGAAACCAGAGAAATATTCCCCATTCCATTCGGGCAGATCGCGCTGAACCCAAAGCTGGTACAAAATCCGGGATATTGACCAACAGACATTGTTTGACAATTCAAAGAGCCAGGCTTCCCCCTGGCTTTTTTTATGGATTATACTATTTTGATCATATGTTATGTTTATTTAGCGAATTTCTAATTTTTTCTTAAATTTTACTTTAGTTTTTAGATGATGTACAGTAGGTTAGTAAAGTTTGCTTTTTAGAAAATGAAATTGATAGACAAATGGAAGCTGACAAATACCCTAAACCCATTCTTGAGAAAGAAAAATTATTGCTGGATAGTTCCCTAATAATTAAGCGGGACGACACAGGCTGGAATACTCCCTGGCATTTTCATCCTGAAGTTGAACTTTTCTATTGTATCAAAGCCACCGGGACAAACTTTACAGGCAGCCATGTGAGCCAGGCGGAAGAAGGAGAACTTTTACTGATCGGGAAAAATTTACCGCATACCCGCCAAACTGATCATTCGTATTACCAGCGGCATCCTAACGAAACTCCTGAATCTATTACCCTAAAGTTCAAAGAAAATTTCTTTGGCGATCATTTATTTTCAATCCATGAATTTGCCCACATTGAGACATTATTAAAAAATGCCCGCCGGGGCATGAAATTTTATGGACAAACCCAACGCCATGTGGTTGCCCGGGTACGTGAATCGCAAAATATTTCCGGTTTGTCTGCCTTGATACAATTGGTATCCATATTAGATACGCTGGGGCAATCCCAAGAGTATTTTTATCTCAATGCGGATATCTCTCTGGAGGAAGGTTTCAATAGTGACGCAAAAAAAATAGAGCAGGTATTCCATTACACTACCAGCCATTATAGCGAATCCATATCCCTATCAAAGGTGGCGGCTTTAACGAATTACTCCAAAGCTGCATTTTGCAGATTTTTTAAGCATTACACCAGGAAAAGTTATTTTCAATATTTGTCGGAAGTCAGAATTTCAAATGCGTGTAAACTGCTGATGGAAGAAGATATGGATATTGCGCAGGTAAGCTATTCTTCCGGATTTAACAACCACTCTAACTTCCATAAGCAATTCAAAAAAATGGTAAACCTGACCCCTAAAGCGTATCGGGAAATGGGTAAAAAAAGCTCTTCCAAACCTGTATTTAATGCCTAAGACCTGGTGCCAACTATATACAAGAAATAACGGTGGCTGCCCGAAGGGGTATCCTCTTCAATTTATTGCTTTTTCCAGAGTTTATAGGGTTTGTCAACCTCCGTTTTAAAGGGCAGCCTTACCTTTTTACCCGTACCTGCTGATTCGTAAGCCGCGAAGATTACCTCCATCACAACTTTTCCATCTTCTCCGGTTACCAGTGGATCTTTGTTATTTTTCACGCAATCTACAAAATGTTCAAATTCCTGTGGAAAACCATAATTCCAGATCTCGTCATAAATGGTAAAGCTCCAGCCAATAGTATTTCCTGCTTTTTCCACAGCATATCCTACCCCTTTGGTGCTGTACGTTTGTATGGAATTGCCCTGCAACACATCGGCATAAGCCACCCCCTCTGAACCATGAATCTCGGCCCGGTCGTCCATGCCCCCCAGTTTGGTCCAGCTTTCTTCTGCCATAGCAATTACTCCGTTTTCAAACTCAAGAATAAGAATGGCATTATCTTCCCCCTTGGTTTTTGCCGTATGCACACTGGTATTCATCTGCGCGTATACCGTTTGAATGGGGTTGTTGCCATTGAGCCAGCGGAAAAATTGGATGGCATGGCACCCCATGTCCATAGTAACGCCACCCCCCGACCGTTCCACATCCCAAAAATGATCCGCATGAGGCCCATCATGTTTTTCTGACTGTTTTAATAACACGGGTTTACCCAGGACGCCTTCGTCCAACAGACCTTTTAACCGGACATATTTCGGGGTAAAACAAAGTTCTTCGGCATACATTAATTTCACATTGGCCTTTTTACAACCTTCAATCATCCGGTCAGCTTCGGCCAGGTTCATGCAAAAGGGCTTTTCAACCACAATATGCTTGCCTGCCTTTGCCGCCTTCAGGGTAATTTCACAATGGAGATAATTGGGTGCGCCAATCACGATCATATCAATTTCGTCCATCGCCAGCATGGCTTCCAACTCGGTGAAGGAATGGGGAATATCAAATTTGTCCGCAAACTTTTTCGCGTTTCCTGGGGTCGGTGACATCACAGCCAGGATTTCAGCGTCCGGAACTCTTTTCAGTGATTCCGCGTGAATGGTGGAAATAAATTGGGATCCTATAATCCCTACGCCTACTTTTTTATCCATATCTATCAATATTAATTGCTATTATTAAACCCTTGCCAAAATAATAAAAAACAATCCTGTAATGAAAAAAAGAAACATCAACCAGATGAGTAGGGCTGTACCCTTGGGCGCACTGGCAAATTCTTTCCAGATAAATACTCCCCAGGCAGCCGCAATCATGGTAGCACCCTGCCCCAATCCGTATGAAATGGCAAAACCTGCCTGTTCGGAAGCCAGCATACTGAACGACATCCCAAGGCACCAGATGGCTCCACCCAGGATACCTATTAAATGAAGCCGAGCCGTGCCTTTGCTGAAGTAATCGGCATACGTCGCAGGATTTCCTTTTAATGGTTTGTACATAAAAATCGAATTCCATAAAAAGTTGGAAAGCAGAATGCCGATTGAAAAAACAAATACAGCCGTATAAGGGGTAAACATGCCTGGTGCCGGATTGGCAAAATCGGTGGCAACGGCTGCTGCCACAAACCGGAAAAAGAATCCCATCAGAATGCCTGCTACCACCGACACCACGATGCCTTTGGTAGTGGCACTGCCGCTTTGGGAGGGAAGCTTCCGGTAAGCCAGCGCATCCAGCACAATGGCAACCGTTACCAACGCCACGCCCAGAAACAGGTAAACCGGATCGCCGACGGGTGTTGCGATGTAATTCACCACTACGCCCAATACCAAAGCCAACCCGATGCCGATGGGAAAGGCTACTGCCATGCCGGCGATATCAATGGCGGCAACCAGCAGCAAGTTGGCGATATTAAAAATTACGCCACCCAGAAAAGCTGACAGGTATGCCTCAAAGCTGCCTTGTGCCAGGTCTGTAAAAAATGCCCGTCCTTCGGTGCCCATACTGCCTAGCGTAATGCCAAGCAACAATGAAAGCAATACAACTCCAAAGGTATAATCCCAGTAAAACAACTGAAAAGGCCAGGCTTTGGTAGCAAGTTTTTGTTTATGGGCCCAGGAGCCCCAGCATAGCATGTTAATAAAAAGCAGAAAAACGGCGGTGGTATACGATTCAACAATCAGCATATAAACATCATAGTGATTTAATATAGCGATGAAAACAGATCAAGATGATTTGGTATCAGGATTTCAGTTACCCTGCTTTTTACTTTCTGCCTCATTGAAGCGCTGTATTTTTTTAAACATATCGCCAAATATTTTATCCCGGTCAAGGGAAGTAGCCACGCTGTAAAAATGCCGCGTATTATTAAAACTGTAAGTAACCTGATCGGTCAGAATGGGGCTATGCCGGATTTCGGTGGAAAACCATTCGGAATTAATAACATACGCTACTGCCGAAATATCCCAGATAACTTTCGACCAGGCAAAGGATTGAGTCTGATATTCCTTAAATATTTTAACTAAGTAGTTGCCAATAGCGCCCTGATTTTTCAGGTAGGTTTCTATTTCAGGTACGGTAGTCTGCAAATGGGACGTTACGGGCTCGGTAGGCAGCTGGATCAGCGGTACACCGGAATCAAAAAGCACTTTGGAGGCCAGCAAATCCTGTTGCAGATTAAATTCGCTTGCCGTGCGCCAATCCAAACCCTTCCCACCTAACCACACCACCACGATCTTGCTTATAATTTTCGGTTCCATTAAGATGGCTGATGCCACGTTGGTAGGCGCTCCAACCGCCAGCACATACAAAGGCACTTTGGAAGCCATGGCCCTTTTCACCAGGTCTTTAGCCGCTTCACTTTTAATCGGTTGGTCATAGCTTTTCAGAAAACTTTCGGAGCCGCGATACACAAAATTTTTAGGGGATTTACCCAGTTTATCCAGTTTATCCAGTAAGCGCAGAATTTCCTCATAACTTTTCTGCATGCCATCGGCAGGACTGCTGGAGCGGTTATTCAGGTACGGTGCCGCATAAATCGCCTGTACATCCAACTGTTCCGGTGAAAGGAGGGCATACACTACCGCAAACTGGTCATCAATTTCGTTGTAAGTATCCGTATCCAGTACTAATTGAATTTTTCCCTTGGGCGGTTCCAGCCGTTTCAATCGGATTTCTTCTGAAATCTGAGAATATTTCTGCGAAAATACAGGAGTGAATATTATTAAGAAAAGAGGGAGTATCAAACAGTTTTTTTTCATAAGAGCAGTGATAGCGTGAATAATTGTTAAAATAAAGTAATTTATCATGTAATTCAGTAGGGAACGTCTACAATTCTTTTCTGAAAGGAATAGAAACCTGGGCGCCCATCCGGGTTACGCTAAGCGAAGCCGCGTGATTGGCGAATTTCATGGCTTCCACAATTCCAGCCCCCTCGCCCAAGGCTACGGCCAGCGCCCCATTGAACGTATCTCCTGCCGCGGTGGTATCCACGGCCTTTACCTTCGGAGCAGGCACTCTTTCAGCAATGCGATCAGAAAAGACATAGGCACCTTCCGCGCCTAAAGTGATGATCACATTTTCTACGCCGCAAGCTTTCAAAGCCATGGCCGCTTTTAGCATCGATCCTTTATCTTTTACTTTCACGCCGGTTAACATTTCAGCTTCTGAGGCATTGGGGGTGAGCAGAAAA
>JBGTIS010000056.1:0-33991 GCA_041745535.1 Cyclobacteriaceae bacterium
CTGATGTGACAAAGCTTTTTATACCGGATTTAGCTGCATTCAGATAAATCACGCATAAACGCAACAGAGTTTTCGTAAAGTATAAAGATTTAGGTTAGGTTGTATAGTGTGGATAGAACCTGCTATTTAAGCAGGTTCCTATCTTTTTATACCTTTCATTTTTACAGATTCGCAAACAAGCTTCTTTAGTTTAAAGACACATAGCTTTGGCGCACAAAAAAAGGGGCATTTTGCCCCTTAATTATTTAATTAAAGCTATTGCTTCAGCTCTTAGCCAACATTAATTGTTCTTACAGGTTTTTCTTTGGCTTCTTCTTTTTTAGGAATCATCAATTTTAGTATACCATCCTGATACGAAGCTTCAATGCTTTCACTATCTACAGTATTAGGTAAAGTGAAAGTTCTCAAAAAAGACTGATAGCTGAATTCCTTACGGGTAAATTTACCGTCTTCATTTTTTTCTTCTTTTTTTGAAGAAATCTTTAGGAGGTTTTTTTCCAAAACCACATTAAAATCATCTTTCTTCATACCCGGCGCAGCTAGTTCGACCTGAAAATTTTCTTTGGTTTCTTTAATGTTAACAGCTGGTAAAGATGCCGCCGCATTGATAGGATCAAATACTTCGTTATTAAAAAAGCTGCTCCAAACATTGGAAAATGAAGGATACAAATCGTCGTTGGTTCTATATTTTATCAGTGCCATATTGTTAGAAATTTTGTTTAACTTTAAATTTATTTTTTTTACAATCAACCTATATCCAAACTGGATGCCAATCCATATTTAGAAAAAAATAAGTCGCAAATTATGTCAATATGGCATTTTTGCTAAAAATTTAGAAAAAATTTATGTCAATATGGCATTTATATACAAGGTTGTAAGAAGGGATGACATATGATAATAACCACAAAGTTGAACCAATCAGGCAATAGATGCTTTAATCATACAGACCTTAAAGGGCAGCTGGATTAATGTTCATAGTTACTAAATCTTCTTCTCTGTCAATATCACGCAAAGTGTTTAACAACGAAAAACTTAATTGTCGCTCACGGATGGTTGTGAGCGTTGTAGGCAAAACCTGGTCTGTACTCCATGGTGTGTTCCGAAATAAAGAATGATGTAGTTTTTTCATTCCCAGCAGATAGTAGCCTCCATCAGATGAAGGACCTACTACTACATCGTGGTAGTTTAAAAGGTTAAATGCATTGCTAATATGTTCAGTCTTCAACTCATAGCAATCGCTTCCTATAATGCACACTTGTTGGTAATTGTTTTTGAAAGCACTGGAAAAAGCTGCCAGCATCCGGTCGCCTAAATCGCCTTCACTTTGTTTGCCTTTCTGATAATTACCGTCATTCCACAAGTCATCTGTAACAATTTCAGGCGTATAATATATAATTTTATCACAATTTAGTGAATAGGTAATGGCATGCGTTTTTTTTAGTAATTGTTTATAAATATCCAGCGCTCTTTCATTTCCAATAGTAGCGGCCAGGCGGGTTTTTACTTTACCTAACTCAGGATTTTTTACAAAAATTATGAGAAGATCCGTTGTCATATTTTCAATTCATCAATATGGTTGCTGATTAAACATGGTTAAAGTTTTTTGAACTAATAAACTTTAATGCCTTTTTCTAACCATTTCGACCATTTCTCATTATAAGTATGCACACTGTCTGTAGGTTTATTCAGGTTATTGACTACCTGATGACCATCATTTTTCCATTGAAAAATACCACCATACAAGTTGTATACCTCTTTAAAACCGGCTTTTAATAATTTTTCTCCTATTCTTTCACTTCGATAGCCTACCGAACAATACAATATAATTCTGGTATCTTTAGCAATATTTTCTACATCGGAAATTTTAAAACGATCATAATCAATAAACCGGGCTTCAGGCAGATGGCTTATTGAAAATTCTTCAGCGGATCGGGTGTCCAAAATAACGAGCGAATTATCTGATTTCTCAAACTGTAACAATTCCTCAGGTTGCACAAGCGGTACTGTTTTTTTATAAAGTGATTCCAGCTTTTCATCAAAGGTTCTCTGGCCAAAAGCAGGCAAATTAGAACTAATCAGCCATATTATCAGAGAGCCGCATAGCATTGATGCGGATATGATAATTTTTTTTCTACTCAAATTTCGCATATAATAAGTTCAGCGGTTTAGGTAGTGGCACCACCACAACTGGAGCCGGCACCTGCAGTACACCCGAAACAATGTTGATTAATGATAATTTCTCTATTATTAAGGGCCTCCACAGCAAAATCTTTGATATGATGAAGCGCTCCCTTCACTTTCAGGTTTAACATCTGGTTGAAATCGCAATCGTACAGAAATCCATCCCAGCCTATAGAAATAGTATTGCGGCACATTACATTCAGCGCAGCCTGTGGGTTAAATGCAGTAATCAGCTTCTCCATATAGCTTTCATAATTGCCACTTTGCAACAGATAATCCAGAAACCGGCTGATCGGCAAATTGGTAATAACAAATAGGCTGTTAAAATCTATTTCATATTTACTTTTAAGCTTACGTTTAAATTCTTTTTCCAGAGTTTGCTGCGAAGTAGGGAGAAACGCGCCAGCCGGATTATACACCAGGTGTAAGGGAAGCTCTCCATCTTCTTTTCCATATCCTACCGCATTTAGCATGTGCAATGCCCGTATTGATTTTTCAAAAACACCTTCGCCGCGTTGCGAATCAGTTTTTGAGGCTACAAAGTGGGGAAGCGAAGAAACTACTTCTACTTTATGTTTCTTAAAAAACTCGGGCAAATCATGATATTTTGGATTAGCCACAATAATAGTAAGATTACAGCGCACTATAATTTTTTTCCCTAACTTAGAAATTTCCTCAACGAACCATCGGAAATCCGGATTCATTTCGGGAGCTCCACCGGTTAGGTCAACGGTTTTAATATCGGTACCGCGAAGGGCATCCAGACATTGCCGCATGGTTTCGCGGGTCATAATTTCTTTGCGGTCCGGACCGGCATCTACATGGCAATGCTTACAGGTTTGGTTACACATTTTACCCACATTAACCTGAAAAATATCAATACCTGTAGCTTTTAAGGGTAATAATCCAATTTCCGCCAGTTTCTCTCCAAACGAGGTCAGGTCCGCTCCATTGTAGCGTGTATTGCTTAGTACTTTTAGCTGATGAGAAGCTTTGGCAAGTTCATGCTTTTGCTTTTGAAGTGATTGCATCATTACATTGAAATTTCTTTCGCTTTGTTCATCATTTGTACCCCATGTACCAAAGAAGCCCCGCCTCTGATAGCCGCGGCTACATGCACAGCTTCCATCATCTCACCTTCTGAGCAGCCTTTTTGTATGGTATCGGTGGTATAAGCATCTATGCAATAAGGGCATTGAATGGCGTGAGCGACAGCCAGGGCAATCAATGATTTTTCCCGTTCAGTGAGTTCGCCTTCTTTGAAAACTTCGCCATAATAATCGAAAAATTTCTTACCAAGCTCCGGTTGAAATTCGCTTATATTACCAAATTTGGCCAGGTCGTCAGGATTATAATATGTTTTACTCATGCTGATTTAATTATATATTGTGAAATGAACAGTAAAAAAATAACACTTACCATTAAATACACCTCAAATGTACGACACTTTATATGGTTTAGATTTTTGTAATAAAATTTTTTCTGTAAAAAAATCGCCACACTTCAAAAACTGCTATTGCTAACACCACCCCATACTCAATAACGACAAAAGCCATGTTTTCTGAATAACCGTGTACTTTATACCCGGCATATGTACAAAAAATAAGTGCTGACCATACTACAGGAAATCTATAATTTGAAAAAATACCGAATGTAACAAGCGGAATAACATACCAGGGATGTACTGTGGTGGCCAGCAATAAATAGATTAGCAGCACCCATAAAAAGGTATTTAATAGCCTTTTGTTTCTTTCCAATATACTGAACAAGATAATTAAAATAAAAGTCGCAGCCGCTAATTGCTTACCAGCAGTTTCGATTACATTATATCCTTTGCGGTAATAGCCAATTTCTCTGATAATATAATAGAAGCTTGCATTAAACTCAAACTTTTGAAAATATAAACTTATACTATTACTTAATCCGTTAACCAGCTTTGGTGTTAAAAATGGTAAAAATAGTAAAAGACAGGTTATACCTGTACAAATAAAAAATACAAGTAATTGTTTAAATCCAATTCTTCTGATATATAATAGCAAAAAAATGAGAGGAATTAATTTAGAGCATACCGCAAATCCAAATAAAATGCCCGACCACAGAATTTTTCTTTGATGTAAAAGGAATATACTGGTTAAAAGAAAACAAATCATGAAAGCTTCAAAATGAAGATTACCTGTGAGTTCTACGACAACAAGTGGATTTAAAGCATACAGCAAAATATTTTTTACTGGTAATTGATACTGATTCAGCAGTTTCCAAATCATTATTACGGTTACTATTTCGCTCAGTAAAATGAATACGCGAATGGTGATAACTCCCCCTAAAAGTGATTCAGGGAACAGGAAGGAGGCAAACGCAAATACGGCCTGACAAACCGGTGGATAAACGGTAAAATAATCAGGTGAATTCATGTTTTGAAACAAAATTTGGGAAATAGCATGAAATTTTTCCAAATCTTGGATTTTTACTAACTCAGAGGGAATCTTATCGAAGGGATGTATGCCTTGGTTGATCAGCATACCATCCCACAGAAACCGGTAAAAATCGTCTGATAAATTAGGAATAGATGGGAGTAAAATAAAACGAGCCAATAACGCGAAGCCTAAAAAGAATAGGGTTTCTTGCTTGGTTTTTGTAAAATAATAAGATAACAAATAGAAAAAGAATAATAACGCAAACAAGGTAAGCAGTTGGGCAGTTTCATGCCTTGCTGTATGGTAAGTAATCATATAAAAGCCTATTGCCATGCACAAACCCAGCATGCCAATGGCAATAACCCGGAAATTATTGTTCTTGATATAAAATTTAAGTTCCGGCATTTTCTGTTAGAAAAATAATGGAGAACGTATATTCAGAAAGTAAGGCCAAAACAAAAGATTAACCAAACATTTCATGCTTATAATCAAAGGAAAATAAATTTTAGGTAGTGGGTTTGGAAAACCTCAAACCACCAGCCTGAAATATGGAAAAGAAGGCGACAGCCAAAAAGCCAATGGTAAGCATAATATGAAAAATAATCAGTTCAAAGTTTCCTGTTCTGATGCCAAAATAAATACCGAAAATAAAATATAAAGCCAGTACTAATTCCAGCACTACTACCGGGCTTATCTTTTGGTTGATGTAAATGTTTTTATTCCACTTATCGTGAGCCGATTTAATATTAAATTTTGGGGTCCGAGTAAAAGGAGTTTTAACACCCAGTAAACCTTCTGCCACAGCAATGGTATTGAACAGAGAAAGTCCCATGGTTACAATGAGAAAAAGCGGATACGTTGTAATATAATACCGCAATGAATTATGGGGTGATATTTGCCGGGCTGCAATCCAATAAAAAAATCCTATTGATAAAAAACCAATCAGAAAAATACCGCCTGCTTTGAACAATCGGTCCAGCTCAGGATGCGCTTCTTTAATAAATAGCATAGGAATACTTAACAGGGCTGCCAACAGTAAAAATAAAAATATAGAAGAATTAAATAAATGCAGAAATGCATGTACTTTATTAACAAGACTAAACTTTCGGCTTGAAGCAGAATTAGTGAGAATATTTTTTAGGTGCTTTCGGGCACATTCAGCTGCTCCTTTATTCCAACGGAATTGTTGTAGCTTGATGGCATCCATAAATACGGGTAGCTCGGCGGGTACATATACATTTTCCAGATACTTAAAATACCAGCCCCGCATCTGTGCTCTATAACTCAGATCAAGATCCTCAGTTAAAGTATCGGCTGACCAGCCTCCCGCATCAATAATACAGCTTTTTCGCCAAACCCCACCGGTTCCATTAAAGTTGATAAAACTACCGGCCTGGCTGCGTCCTCCCTGCTCTACAGTAAAGTGCCCATCCAAACCAAATGCCTGTAACCGGGTAAGCAATGAATAGTCTCGATTCAAATGTCCCCAGCGGGTTTGCACCACACCAATATTTGTATCTTCGAACCAGGGAATTGTTTGCAACAGAAAGTCAGAGTTCGGAAGAAAATCGGCATCAAAAATAGCTATAAATTCACCTTTTGCTTTTGTTAAACCTTCTTCTAAAGCACCTGCCTTAAAACCCTGTCGGTTATTTCGCCGAATATGTTTTATATCCAAACCCTGTTGTCGCAAAACAGTTACTTTCCGCGCTACAATTTCTACTGTTTGATCGGTAGAATCGTCCAGCACCTGTATTTCCAGTTTTTCTTTGGGGTAATCAATCATGGCAATGGTATCAATTAACCTTTCCACTACGTACATTTCGTTGTACAAGGGTAATTGTATGGTTACGGCAGGGCAAACAGACATATCCTGAAGAGAATCGTCTGGTATTTCAGCTATTTCGCTGGCAAAGACTTTTTTTGATACAAAGTTGACCGATTGCAGCGGTTTAGGCTGTACAGGTATCTGTTTTTTACTTTTCAGATACTGTACAGTAAGGTGCAATTGTCCCAGGCTAAACAGAAAAATAAACAACAAACAAAGCCCATATGCTATTACAATTCCTACTTCCATTATAAATACCTAAAAATCGTTAATATGATTTTGTACCCTGCCATAACCGTTCCTTTCAGAGTTCCTGATACCTTTGAAACGCCAATTCGCTGTCGGTAGTTTACCGGAACTTCTGTAAACCTGAGCTTTTTCTTTGCTGCTTTTACCTGCATTTCCACCGTCCAGCCATAGGTTTTATCCTGCATTCCTATCCGCATAAGCGCAGGGTAGGTAATAGCCCTGAAAGGTCCCAGGTCGGTGAAATAAGCTTTGTATAACCACCTCATTAATCGAGTAGCCAGCCAGTTACCGAAAATTTGCTGTGGGGTCATAGCACCCCGCTCCCGGTTTCCCAAAGCCCTGGATCCGATTACCATATCTACTTTTCCATCCAGAATAGGCTTAACCACATCCGGTAATTCTTCAGGATGATCGGAATAGTCAGCATCCAGAAATACGATAATATCGGGCTTTACAGTTTGGTTAGCTATGTATTTTATTCCACATAAACAGGCATTCCCATATCCCTGCCGCGTTTCGTGTAATACAGTAACTCCGGTAGCACCTGCCACGGCTGCTGTATTATCCGATGAATTATTATTTACTACTACAATTTCACTTACCCATTCTTTCGGAATATCCTGGATGACTTTTCTAATAGCGTTTTGTTCATTAAATGCAGGAATAATTACTTTAATATTAAAATTCATGTAAAATTGACGTGTAAATATTTTTGAGCAGAAATGCCTTGAAGCAGGAATTTAGTTTTTTTGCGTTTTTAATGTATTAATAGTGGCCTCATTCATATTAATTTCTTCTGAAATGGATAACTCAAAACTAAATGTTGTGCCTTGATTCACTTTACTGTTAACATTTAAAACGCTGCCATGCAATTCTACAATTTTTTTTGCGATAGCAAGCCCCAAGCCTAAACCTTGCCCAGATTTTTGCCTGATCCTATCACTACGGTAAAACCGATCGAAAATATGCTGCTGATCTTCTTCGCTAATTCCTTTACCAGTATCGGCAACGGCAATGCGTACCCGGGAAGAACCCACCTTGTTAATGCTCACACTTACTCTACCTGAAACAGGCGTAAATCGAATGGCATTTTCTATAAGATTTTGTAGCACCCTTTCAATCAGGCTTATATCCGCGTAAACCAATGGGATATTTTGGGGTGGTTTACACCAAAGTTCAATTTGAGCGTTTTGGCTATTCGGTAAAAATTTCAGTAAAATATCCTGCACCAGTTCTGTTATTGAAAAAGTTTCCATTTCCGGTTTGGTTTGTTGGGCTTCCAGTTTTGATAACTGAAAAAGTTCGGAAACCAGGCGGGTAAGACTTTTTGTGTTTTTGAGAATAGTTTCCAGATAGCTCTTTTTTTCTGTTTCTGTAAGCAAGTGTTCTTTCATCAGTATGGTTTCGATATAGCCTTCTACTGAAGCCAGAGGCGTACGCAAATCGTGAGAAATGTTGGCAATCAGTTCTCTCCGTAACTCGTCGTTTTGCTTTAGTTTACTCATGGCTAATTCAATTTTTCCAGCCATAGTGTTAAAAGCACCTGCCAGTTCGCTCAATTCATCCGAAGATTTTATATTAATTCTGGCTGAATAATCGCCTTCTTCCATTTTGTGTACGGCTTCAGACATTTTTTTCAAATTTCTGGTTAAAAGGAATATCACAAACAGTCCTACAATTAAAGTGGCTGCAATACAAATAAAAAAGGTGCGAAACAGAGCTTTTAAGATAAAACTTTGCTTGACAGAAGCTGCTTCCTCAGCCGCATTATCATTGTTTAGAATTATATATAAATAACAATGGAATGATCCATCAGAGCTATTCAGCGGATGTACAGAAAATACTTTAGGATGATTGGGGTCTCGCGGATCGTCACCAAAAACAGGCAACGGTTTTTCATGATTTAAATAGGCTTTCACCTGCTTTATATCAATTTCAGAAAGTTTTAATTCTTCCGGCTTGGCAGAGGCGGTAAGTACTTTACCCGCTTCATCAATCAGGTAGAGTTTTATATTTGGATTAATAATCATGGCTGCCGCAAACAAATTTTCTATTTCCTGGGAAGCAATCTGATTCGTCGCAGAGTCAATCTGTAATTCATGGGCAATGGTAGCAGCCAGGTCTACATTGCGTTTTTGCGTAACTTCAGCCAGATATTTTGAGGTGGAATTGGTAGCCAAATATAAGTTTACCGCACTAACTGTAAGCAACAGAATAATAAATAACACGGAAAGTTTAAACTGCAATGTATTCAGTTTCATGTTTCGAAATGATTATCACAAAAGTTCATCATTGAATTTATAACCCACTCCCCACACGGTTAGAATATACTCCGGATTGGCAGGATCTTTTTCTATTTTTAATCTTAACCTGTTGATATGAGAATTTACGGTATGCTCATATCCGCTATATGAATAACCCCACACGGTACTTAGCAATTCTTCCCGGGTATAAGTTTTCCCTACATTTTTGATGAATAAGGTAAGCAGATCAAATTCTTTTGCTGTGAGTTCTATTTTTTTCTCATGAAGTAAAACCTTGTGTTTGGCAGTATCCACTACCAATCCGCTGAACTGATAATATTCCTGTTCCTGAAAAAAACCCGGTTCTTTTTCAGGGCTAAACCGTCGGATACGCGCCTTTGTTCTTGCTACGAGTTCCCGTACACTAAAGGGCTTGGTCATATAATCATCGGCCCCTAGGTTGAGGGCCAGTACTTTATCAATTTCTTCATCTTTAGAAGTAAGCATGATAATGGGCGTGGTATTTTTATCCTGACGGATGCGCTTGCATACTTCAATACCATCCATTTTGGGCAGCATAATATCCAGAATAATCACATCGTAATGATGATTAGTAGCTTTGTAAAGTCCGTCAATACCATTGGTCGCGATATCAGTTTCGCAATGAATATCCCGGAGGTTTACTGCTACCAGATTGGCAATATCGGGATCATCTTCTATAATTAACGCTTTTTTCTGCATGGGTGTGTCGCTCGATCCTAATTTTACAAAATTAACTTATTTTTCAGTTTCTACAGGGGTATTCGCCAGATGTAAAACAAACTCAGTTTTCATATTGGTAAGCAATTGGGTGTAATCCAGCCGGTTTCTGTAATCTTCATCTACATAGGCAAACCGCACTGTAAAATCGGTATCTATTAAAAAAACCGCGGATATGGGTAACTCTACAGTACGAGTATCATTGTGTTTTTCCAGATTCAGGCCAAAAGTTCGATACAAAAATTTATGATATGCTGGTACCTTAAATGATATACCGAACTTACGGATAACTTCACTGTTCAAATCGCTCAGCAAGGGTATGGCCAGATTATTGGTTTTTGTAGTTACCAGACAATGCTCTGGTTTTTCGGGCGATACAGCTATTATTTGTATACCAGCCTGCTGAAAATCCAGGGAAACTCTTTGCAAATACTGTAAATCCAGTTTACTGTAAGGGCACCAGCCACCGCGGTAAAAACAGATCAATACCCGGCCATTATTCAATAAAGCGCTCAATTTCACATTTCTACCCCAGGCATCGGGCAAACTAAAGTTACCGGCTTTTTCACCTGTACAAAGGGATTTTTTGGCTAATTTTACACTTTTCATATGATAAATGAATTCTTCAAAAGCCTGCAATACATAGGGTTGTGTAGAAGATGTTATTTCTTCAGTGAGTTTATCAAGTTCTTGCTGGAAGGTCATAATTGAGGCGATTTACATACAAATTAATAAAACGTAAGCAAGGAAAATGGATTTACCAGATTGTGTTATAAAACTTTTCCTATTACATTAAATACGTAATTAAATGCCAGAAATTTATCACAGAAGTATCATATCTTTATTACTTTTTGGAGGGAATACACATTAATATCAATCAGAAAAGCTCTTACATATGATAGAGTCACCATTTTTTTTGAAGATTCAATACCGGATAAGATCTAATATTGGCTAGGTAATTTAGAGACAATAATTTTTAGTTAAATTTGGTTGTAATATTTATTTTGGAATTAAATTTTACGATTATTTTATGAAAACACATTTAATTTTAAATTTTATCATGAAATCAAATTTTATATTGGTTAGTTGCTGCGCTGCGCTTTGCTTTATTTCTTCATGTGGCAACACATCTGAAACCAAACAAGCGTCAGTAGAGGAAAAAGCTATCATGCTGGCAAAGAAATTCATCATTATCGACGGCCATGTGGACTTGCCTTATCGCATGAAAATGTCGGCCATGCGCCAACCAGACAAGTCTATTGATCTAATAACAGATACCGATGGAAATTTTGATTATGTAAAAGCCTCAGAAGGCGGATTAGACGCGCCATTTATGTCCATTTATATTCCATCAAGTTATCAGGCTGAATTCGATCTGAAATCCGGTAGTTTGCTGGATGGTGAGCACAATCGGGCCAAAGACCTGGCCGATTCGCTTATTGCGATGGTGGAAGGTATTGCTACAGCTTATCCTGAAAAATTCGCACTTGCGTATTCACCTGCAGATGTTGAGAAGAATTTCGCGGAAGGAAAAATATCCTTACCGATGGGTATGGAAAATGGTGCTCCGCTGGGCGATTCAATAGAAAATGTAAAATACTTCTACGATCGCGGCATCCGATATATTACACTTACCCATGGAAAACCAAATCAGATTTGCGATTCGTCGTACGACACCACCAAAGTATGGAATGGATTAAGTCCGTTTGGCGAAGAAGTGGTAAAAGAAATGAACCGTGTGGGTATTATAGTTGATGTATCTCATATTTCTGACAGCACTTTTTACGATGTCATCAAAATTACCAAAGCTCCTGCAATTGCGTCTCATTCGTCTGCCAGAAAATTTATACCTGGTTTTGAGCGGAATATGAGTGAAGATATGATCAAGGTGCTGGCTGAAAATGGTGGCGTCATTCAGATAAATTTTGGCTCAGGCTTTATCAGTAAAGAATCCGCTGGCCTGTTCGACTCGCTGCAAGCGCACGTAAAATCCTGGCTGGCTGACAATAATTTGAGCTATGGCGATTCTGCTGCACAAGCCTATATTAAACCATACACTGCCAAAAACTATAAATTTGCCACAGTAGCACAGGTAGCCGACCACATCGATTATGTGGTTGAAATTGCGGGAATTGACCATGTTGGTTTTGGTTCCGACTTCGATGGAGTAGGCGATACCTTACCCATCGGATTAAAAGATGTTTCTGATTATCCAAACCTTATCGCGGAATTATTGAAAAGAGGCTATACAGAAGAAGATATTGAAAAAATATGTTACAAAAACGTGTTCCGCGTATGGCAAAAAGTTGAAGAAATTGCCGCGGCCAGTTCCGACCAAAATGTTTAAAGTGTATTATTTTTAGAAAAACCTGAGAGCCAGACACCCCATCCGGTTTTTTTATGAACAGTTTATTCTGATGGCTGCTTTTTTTTAAAAGTGTATCTTTACTTTTGCCGCAACCTTAACCACCCAACTTTAAATTCGCGATACCTACATGGATTCTTTTAGGCTATACCTGGCACTTGGATTTGATCATATCTCTGATATTCATGCCTATGACCACCTCTTATTTATTGTTGCCCTTTGTGCAGTGTATAAGGTGCACCAGTGGCGGAATGTGCTTATTCTGGTAACGGCTTTTACCATTGGTCATTCGGTAACGCTGGCTTTGTCGGCGCTTAAAATTTTTACCCTTCCTTTAGGTATTATTGAATTTTTAATTCCGGTAACTATTTTTGCTACGGCTATTTACAATATCACCAACAAAGATGAAATAGCCGCCGGTAAAATTCAGAAAAATTATTTTATGGCGCTTTTTTTTGGGTTTATACATGGTATGGGTTTTTCTAATTATTTTCAGGCTTTGCTGGGCAGAGAAGAAAATATCGTAAAGCCACTTTTTGCTTTTAATTTGGGCTTGGAGTTGGGTCAAATTATGATTGTAATCTTTATTATGGCAACCTCATATCTGGTGCTGAATTACCTACATGCCAAGCACCGCGAATGGAACCTGTTTGTCTCAGGTGCCGCCGCGGGGGTAGCCATTACCCTGATGATTGACTCCTGGCCTTTTTAGGTTTTGTTTAAATAAAAAGACCCCCAGAAAATGTGAAGTTTGTTGGTTAATATCATATTGTTTTTTGTTCGGTTAGTAAAATGAATCAACGCCTGCCTGTGTTATAACCATAATTTCGGAAAAAAATTTTTAATATTTTTCTTTGAACCAGACCTGCTTTTTTCCTGCAATTAGCTAAATATTGTAAAGACACAAAATGTCATAAACTTTTCCAATCTTGTACATAAACCAAATCAACCTTTCTTATGAAAACGTTAAAAAAAATTATCCTTGGGATTGGAATCGTTATTGTACTTTTTCTGTTAGTTGCTCTTTTCCTGCCGTCACAATACCATGTAGAACGTTCTATTGTGATCAATCAGCCTGTTCATAAGGTATATCCAAATGTTGCTGATTTAAATAACTGGATTGCCTGGAATCCTTGGACACAAATGGAACCTACGGCTAAAAGTTCGGTAAAAGGAACAGGGAACGAAGTGGGTTCTGTGTGGTCGTGGGAAGGTAAAAATATTGGAGTGGGAAGTCTTACTATTAAAAATATAGAGCCTAATAAAGGAATTAGATCCCGATTGGTATTTGTGGAACCACAACAGTTTGAATCAGATGATATCTGGCAGTTTGAGCAGGTTGATGAAGGCACAAAAGTAAAATGGATTATGGAGGGGGAATTAAATTATCCGGTAAACAGGTATTTTGGTTTATTTATGGATGGAATGCTGGGGCCCGATTTTGAGAAAGGCCTGGCCAATTTGAAACAGATTTCAGAGCAATCTTAAATCTTTATATCCAGAAAGACTATTGGTAAAATAGGAGCTAAAGAAGAGGGGGTATTACGGCATCACATGATAATGCCGGGAGGACGTATTCGAGATACGGTTTATTTCAGTATAATACAGGAAGAATGGCCAGCAATTCGCGACACAATTTTTAAAGAATTTACTAGCCATTGATCAATAGGTTTACTACCATAAGAAGTTGGTTGCAAAACAGGAATAATGCTCAAATTTTCAGAACAAACGGTACTATTTTGGTTCTTAACAAAACGAATGTATATGAATATATCAAATTTACAACTAATTTAATTAGCAAATACTTATCAAACTATTACAGAAGGCTGAGATACAGGATCATTTTGAACTTCTTTAGTGGCGGGCTCTAGGCTTAGCACTTTCCTGTAAAAGCTGATTAGCTTTTTATTTTCATGGTCCCAGCTTAACTCATTAATTACACGGTTATAGCCAAATCTGCCCATTCGCTCTCTTTCATTTTCATTGTCCAGCAGCCACATAATTTTGTTGGCAAAATCCCGCGTATTATCGCATTCAGCATACAAAGAAGCCTCTTGCGCAGATGCCCTGCCTTCTTTAAGATCAAATTGTACGATTGCCTTTTGTAAAGCCATATACTCCATAATCTTATTCATGGTAGACAAATTATTCATTTCTGTAGGCTTGTCTGGGTTCACACACACGTCACAAGTATTTAAAATGTCAACCAGCTTATCATCTTTAACACGGCCATAGAAGTCTACATAATCAGTAACGCCCAGGCTTTCAGCTATAGTTTGTATTTTATTTATGGCTGTACCACTGCCAATAATAGCAAACTGTACATCCTTTCGTTTGCGCCTGATGCAATCGACAGATAACATTAAAAGATCCAAGCCCTCCTGCTCGCCAATTACGCCTACATATCCAACTAAAAAATCTCTACCTTTTTTATATTTTTCCGATCCTGTAGTTATCTTAAAATTCTCTATTTTCGGACCGCTTCTTACAATCTGAACCTGATCCGGACTCATGTTGCCCCGATGAATGGCTATTTCACGATACGATTCATTAGTGGCAATACTAAAATCAGCCACCTTGAATGTAAGCCGCTCAAGATATAACATGAGCTTATAAAAGACTCCCTTTTTGTTAAATTTGGCAATAAATAGTTCAGGGTTTATATCATGATGGTCGAAAACGTATTTTACTCCCAGCAGTTTAAAAAGTAGGGCTGTTAGAAAAATCAAATCAGGCGGATTACATCCATGAATAACATGAAAAGGTTTTTTAAGGTATATTTTTAAACTTAGAAAAAATTCCCAAAAAATAGCGGTAGAGTATTCCAAAAAATATCCCATAATACCACTTCCTTCCAGGGGTAGCTTATGTCGATAGATATCAATCCCATCTATACAAACATAAGGTTCATTAAAGCCTTTCATCTTTGGGCAAATAATGGAAACATCTGCACCGTGTTTTTTTAATGTGGTAGCCTCTTGCCATACCCTTCTGTCAAATGGGGCAGGAAGGTTTTCTATAACTATCAAAATATGTTTACCAGCAAAGTCCGACATAGTTTCCTCCTGTTATGTTTTCATTATTAATTCTTACCAAATCTATTATTACCTTATCAGAGGTAATAAGATGTTGTTTTTCTTTAAATTCCTGAGAGTTATTGCCTACTATAATAACTTCTGATTCTTCGATTACCTTTTCTATCGAATCTTTCAAAACCCGTGATATATGAGGAATATGACCGGTTAAGTAATCTTTATTTTTACCCATTAATTTTGATAGCAGCACGTTACTGTCGTAAAGAGATAGGTCATAGCCTTTTCCTATTAAGGTTTCAATTAAATTTACAATGGGGCTTTCTCTGAGGTCATCAGTTCCGGCTTTAAAGGCAAAGCCCAGTACGCCAATTTTTTTCTTACCGGTGTTATAAATTAGCTGCAATCCTCTTTGTATCTGATATTCATTACTTACCAGTAAACTATTTAACAAGGGCGTACGCACATCAAGTTGTTTGGCCCTATAATTTAGGCCACGTACATCTTTAGGAAGGCAGGAACCTCCAAAAGCAAATCCAGGCTTTAGATAATACGGTGAAAGATTTAACTTCCGGTCACTAGCCACTACATTCATTACTTTATGGCTATCTACTCCTAATTCTTTACAGATATTGCCAATTTCATTGGCGAAAGTAATTTTTAAGGCGTGGAAATTATTGTTGGTGTATTTGATCATTTCAGACTCTTCGGGTCTTAAAGTATAGATTGGCGCATCTATATTTTGATACAATTCATTAAGGTATTGTTCGCTGCGTTTGCTTAGCGTACCTATAATTGTATAGGGGGGCTCCCAAAAATCAGCTATGGCTGTACCTTCACGTAAAAATTCAGGATTAGAGGCTACTCCAAAGTCTTCTATGTTTTTTTTGCCGGTAATTTCTTCAATTAACTGACTGCAAATCTTGATCGTTCCAGGTACTACCGTGCTTCTTATGGCGAAGGTATGGTAAGTATCTTTTTCTTTTATCTCATGAGCGATTTCGGTACACACTCTGTAAATGTAGCTAAGGTCAATGTCACCATTAAGCTGACTTGGAGTTCCAACACAAATAATGGAGCAGTCGGAATTTTTAATAGCATAAGCTACATCTGTGGTAGCTTCTATCCTTTTTTCGGCTATACCATTATTAATATACTCATCAAGCTCCTTTTCTACAATGGGCGATTTACCACTATTGATAAGGTCTACTTTGCTTTGGCTTACATCTACTCCTATGATATGATGGTTTAATTTTGCTAAGCACGCACATGATACCGCGCCTACATAACCTAAACCAAAAACACTAATCCTCATTATGTATTTGTTTTAAACGTTTAAACTGAGCTGAAAATAAGGTCAAACAATGATTATATGTTTGACGCTTAATAGGCATTTTTTTCTCCTCTAAGGGCATTCCAAACTGTAAAGAATATTATTTTAATATCAAGGGTAAGGCTCCAGTTTTCCAGATACCAATTATCAAGCATTACTCTGGCGGCCATTTGTTCGGTTTCTTTAGTTTCTCCCCTGTATCCCTTTATTTGAGCATATCCTGTGATTCCTGAAGTAATAAAATGTCGTATTTTAAAATCGCTGATAATTTCTGAATATTCTTCTGTATGTTTTAACATGTGAGGACGAGGCCCAACTACAGACATATCTCCAATAAGTACATTGAAGAATTGAGGAAATTCATCCAAGCTGGTTTTTCTTAAAATAGCTCCTATTTTAGTAATACGGGCATCATTTTTTTCAGCTTGCTTGCTATTGGCCTCTGAATTAACGGTCATGGTTCTGAATTTGTAACACACAAAAGGTTTACCGTTTCTACCAGTACGTAATTGTTTGAAAAAAACAGGTCCTTTAGAATTTAATTTAATTAAAACAGCTATAACAGGTAAAAGAATGGGGAATATGAACAATATTACTCCCAGAGAAAAGAAAATGTCGAAGGTGCGTTTAACCTGTCGATTAAAAAAGAATCGTAGTGGTTCTTTTCTAGGAGTCAGAATAGGTATTTTTCCATCATCGTAAAGCCGTGCGTCCAGTTTTTTATATCTGAACCCTTCAAAATCCTGCACAACTCCGAAATGTATGAAATTGTCATCGGCAAACCGCGACAGGTCTTTTACGCATTCAGAATTGTTTGATAAAGTATAGTATATTTCATCGATATCCTCACGAATACAAAAGCTCTTGATATCATCTAAATTTCCTTTGATTTCATTTTTTTCATGATAAGTTTCAAATGTTTCATCAAAGAAACCTTTTACGTTATAAGCAAGGGTTTTATCCTTTTTAAAAAATTCTGATAGTTCTTTTCCACGAGGTGTATAACCTACAATAATTACGTTTTTCCTATTAAATTCCAGACTTTCAAAATATCTGTAGAGTTCTAACAATAAGAATTTGGAAAGAATAATTAATAGCAAAGCCACTGAGTAAATCCTTATTAGGAAATCAAGCGGATAATTATACACCTTGAATGTGAAAAGATATATAGATATTATAAATACATGAAATAAAAACCCAACTAAAGAGCTTAACAGTATTTTTCTGAATCTTAGCAGATTTTCAACTTTATAAATATCAGCGAATAGGCCAGCTACTATCCATGATAAAATGGAAATAACACAGAGAGAAAGATAGGGGCTGCTCAAATATTGCCCTAGTCCGTTCAATACATACATAGATTTAAATGCGGCAACAATCATAAGCGCATCTACAATCATAAGCGCAAGTACTGAAAACTGAGAATAATAACTTTTTTTAAACTTACCTGACAGAATCATATCAGAATATCAACATCTATATTGTTTAAACTAATACTGTGTTAAACATGTATTTGCAATAGTTGCGTATCAAAAAATTGCAAAACTTTATTAAAATTGTTGTAAATATAAATATAATCTTATTATTTATCAATAACTTTTAAAAACTTTGTCAATATTTTTTTTTAAAAGCTCGCATTTCTTACATAAGAAGAATATTAGTAAGAAAAAGTTGTAAACTTATTAATTCTATTTCTCAATATTTTTTGAAGCTAGATTTGCATCCTGAGTTTAGAATAGCATTTAACCTGTGAAAGGCTCTTTTAAATTTTAATTCTGAAGCCTAAATGTTGTTTAAGTTAAAAATAAAATTTAAATATGCATATTTTGTATTTCAATTATGATTCAACTTTACTAAGCATATAATTTTATTATCAGAGAAATTGTATGTTTAAAAAATGAGATCAAAACACACATACGCTGAACTCACTTTGTTTCCCATAATTTAATAAAAATTCTAATAGATCATTTAACATGATCAATAAAGTTATAAGGGAAGAAAAATAAGAAAACAACTTATTAGCTGTTAAGACAAATAAAAACCGTCAATACCAAGGTAAAGACGGTTTTTGTGTAGCGAGAACGGGAGTTGAACCCGTGACCTCAGGGTTATGAATCCTGCGCTCTAACCATCTGAGCTATCTCGCCTTATTTTAGGGCTTGCGAATTTACAAATATAGAAATGAATCCCAACCATATTGCTTAAGAAATTATCATAACTTCATTAGATTCTGGTTGCCAGTCTGTTAAATTTATAATACCTTGTAAGAAAACCTTGTCAAACGGATAAGTATTATACACCCATGGGAAATCATAAATTTATTGCTGAGTTTGAAATAAACGCTTCGTCTAAAATGATCTTTCCTTATCTTAATACGCCTAGCGGATTAGCTCAATGGTTTGCCGATGACGTAATGGTAGACGAAGATAAAGTATTTAATTTTATTTGGGATCATCAGGATCACAAGGCCCGTTTAGCTGCACAAAAAATGAATCACTATGTTAAATTTGAGTTCTTATCAAATAACAATAGCGATAAAACTTCTGATAGCGCACATATTGAACTTCGACTTGAAACCAATGAACTTACTAATACTACCTTTCTCCGGGTGCTAGATTGTTCTGAAGAAGATGAAGAAGAATTGTACGAAATATGGAAAAATATCGTATATAACTTGAAAGAGATTGTAGGGGGATAAACCTCATTATTCCTGATTTTTGGTTTTTCTGGTGGAAAATTTTTGAACTCCTCATCAAGCCGGGACGTTACAGGTACTACAGCCTGAAATCATGAAAAAAATAGATACATTTTTAATAAAAACCTTTGTAGGTCCGTTTATTTTAACTTTTGTTGTCGTCGTATTTATTCTGCTTACCCAATATATGCTGAAATACTTTGATGACTTTGTAGGAAAAGGATTGGGCTTTGAAGTGTTTGCTGAGTTACTTACCTATTTTAGTATTAACATGACGCCGGTAGCATTACCTCTGGCGATTTTGCTTTCTTCCTTAATGACATTTGGCAATTTAGGTGAGCATTCCGAGCTTACTGCCATTAAGGCTTCTGGCGTGTCGCTTTTAAGAGCACTTAACCCGCTGTTCCTTTTTGTGCTTGTAATTGCTTTTCTGGGTTTTCTCTCCAATAATTATGTAGTGCCACGGGCTAACCTGAAAGCCTATAGCCTGTTGTATGATATCAAGCAGAAAAAACCTTCACTCGATTTACAGGAAGGGGTATTTTATGCTGGAATAAAAGGTTACCGCATCAAGGTAAATGAAAAATTGCCTGATGACGAAACTATTAAGGATATTATTATTTACGACCATACCCAGGGATCAGGTAATACTAAAGTTATTCTGGCCGATTCCGGTAAAATGTATACGATTGGCCAGGACCGGTACCTAATCCTTGAATTATTTAATGGTAACAATTATCAGGAATCTGGTTTAAGTAATAGCGCAAGAAGAAGTTCGAATGATAATCCGCAATACGTCAGAACTCATTTTATAGAAAGTAAACTCAGATTTGACCTGGCCGATTTTGCTATGAAACGCACCGATGTGGAGTTGTTTGCGCAGCATCGCAAAATGAAAAATATGCGAGAGCTAAACCAGGATATTGATTCTATGGAAGTACAAAAGGAGGAAATATCTGTCCAGGCATTTTCTACTTCATTGCAATCCTATACCTACCACCTAAAAGATGGAAGCATTCAGGCGCCAAAGCTTCCTGTTCCTGCAACACCTTACGATACATTTAACACCAGTTCGGTAAGTAGTGCTGCCATTGAGCATACGCGGGCTGCCAGTAGTTTGTCGAGTATACCGGAGAGTAGGGTACATAGTAATAATATGCCGTTAAGCAATACCAGCGTTGTTAGCCGGCCAGATACTACAGGCATTTTTAAAAACAGGAAGTCTATCAATGCTTTGAAAGCCGAAGCCGAACCAAAACCTGATCCTGCTGAAAAGAATCGGGATTCTACCCGGTTCCAACCACAAAACCCACCATTTCCCTCAGTCACGGAATATGATACAGCCCTGATTGACCAAATAGATCGTGAGAGTGAAAATCAGGATAAAATGCGCCAAGCCATTGAGAAATCATTAACGCAATGCCGGTATATTAAAAGTAAAATTGAAATTGAAGCAAAAAAAACGGAGAATCTGAATGCTGAAATCAACAAACATGAAATTGAGAGAGGAAAAAAAATTACTCAAGCAATTTCCTGTATTATTATGTTCTTAATTGGCGCCCCGCTGGGCGCTATTATCAAACGCGGCGGATTGGGAATTCCCGTGTTGGTTTCAATCAGCTTTTTTATTGTTTTTTATGTATTAACTATTACCAGCGAAAAATGGGCAAACGAAAATATTATTGCTCCCACGCTAGCTAACTGGATTCCTAATATAATTTTGCTACCATTTGGTATCGTGTTTTTAATGCAGGCCCGCATTGATGCCCGCATTTTTGAAACAGATTTTTACAGGGTGCTTATCGATAGAATCAAGCAAAAACTGATTGTTTTAAAGAACGCACATAAATTATCAAATGTTAGTTCCGCGGAAAAATAAATTATAAAATTTGTGTAATAACCAGAGAATTGCCCGAGAAAATACCATATGTAAACCTCCTTTTTGGCATGGGGTATTAGTTTGTTAAAGTCATTCAATGTAATTACATTTGCGCTCAGTTTTAACATTATTTTAACTAAGCATGTATTTAACAAAGGAAAAGAAACAAGAGTTATTTGAGAATCATGGTCGGTTAAAGTCTAAATCTGATACAGGTTCACCTGAATCACAAATCGCACTTTTTACCCATCGGATTACGCATCTTACCCAACATCTACAGACTAACAAAATGGACCATTCAACCAGACTAGGTCTTTTGAAATTGGTGGGTAAAAGGAAGAGATTACTAGAGTATTTACACAAGAAAGATATAGAAAGGTACAGAGCTATTATCGCTGAATTAAATCTTAGAAAGTAAAAGTTTAACAATAATGTCAAAGGGAATCCGCCACATTGCGGATTCCCTTTGTGTTTATGCTTTTTTACGGGTGTTGTTATTTAGGTTAACAACTAAATTGCGCATTACATTTTGAGTGAAATATTTCTATAGCCTGCACATTTCGCTAAAAACAGATTCTTTGATATTCGTTATGAGTCAGGCCGTTCACAGATAATTATTTAATCTTATGCAATTCAACATTATTACTAAAGAAATTTTTTTTGAAGATGGAAGAAAAATCACCATCGAGACCGGAAAACTGGCAAGGCAGGCTGATGGAGCTGTAGTTGTTAAAATGGGAGATACCATGGTACTTGCCACAGTAGTTTCTAATACCGAAGCGGCAGAAGGAGTGGACTTTCTTCCTATGTCAGTTGACTATCAGGAGAAATTCGCGGCAGCAGGTCGTATCCCAGGCGGGTTTATCAAAAGGGAAGGAAGATTATCCGATCATGAAATATTGGTCTCCAGATTAGTAGATCGGGTATTACGCCCCATTTTTCCTGATGATTACCATGCTGAAACCCAGGTTAATATTCAGCTTATCTCATCCGATAAAGAAGTAATGCCTGATGCTTTGGCTGCTCTGGCTGCCTCTTCTGCCCTGGCTGTGTCGGATATTCCTTTTAACGGACCTATTTCCGAAGTAAGAGTAATTAAAAAAGACGGCCAATATATTGTTAACCCCACTACTACTGACATGAAAGGGGCCGATTTAGATTTGATTGTGGGAGCCTCTTACGATAATATTCTGATGGTAGAAGGTCAATCAAAGGAAGTTTCTGAAGAAGATATGCTCGAGGCTATTAAAGCTGCTCATGAGGTTATTAAAAAACAATGTGTGGCGCAACAAGAGCTTACTGAAGCAATAGGTAAAACCCAGAAACGGGAATATTCTCATGAAAACCATGATGAGGAACTCAAAAAGCAGTTATCAGAGTTGGCCTATGAGCAGTATTATGAAATAGCAAAGCAAGCGCACCCAAAGAACATACGGAAAGAAGCATTTGATAAGATCAAACAAGATTATCTTGATAACTTACCCGAAGACCATACAATTGATCTTTATTTGGTAAGTAAGTATTTTAAAGAAATACAAAAAAAAGCTGCCAGAAATTTAGTATTACAGGAAAAAGTTCGGCTCGATGGAAGAAAGCTGGACGAAATCAGGCCAATTACAAGTGAGGTAAATTATTTGCCAACAGCGCATGGCTCAGCGGTGTTTACCCGTGGCGAAACTCAGTCACTTACCACCATTACCCTAGGTACTAAATTGGATGAACAAACCATTGATGGCGCTGTAATTAGCGGAAGTTCCAAATTTATTCTTCACTATAATTTCCCTGGTTTTTCTACCGGAGAAGTCAGGCCGAACCGTGGCCCTGGCCGCAGAGAGGTAGGTCATGGAAACCTGGCTATGCGTGCTTTAAAGCCTGTTATTCCAACCGATGAGGATAATCCTTTTACCATCCGGGTGGTGTCTGATATTCTGGAATCTAATGGTTCCTCATCAATGGCTACGGTATGTGCAGGCTCATTGGCATTAATGGATGCAGGTATACAAATTAAAGCTCCCGTTTCCGGTATTGCTATGGGCATGATTTCCGATAGCGAAACCAAAGAATTTGCTATACTTTCTGATATTTTAGGCGATGAAGACCACCTGGGCGATATGGACTTTAAAGTTACCGGTACCCGCAAAGGTATAACCGCCTGCCAGATGGATATTAAAGTAGAGGGCCTTTCTTACGATGTGCTTCGTCAGGCGCTGCAACAGGCTAATGATGGCCGTATGCACATTTTAAATGAAATGGAAAAAACCATCGCAACGCCTAATGCCGATCTGAAACCCAATGCACCGCGTTCTAATATCATACGAATTGAAAAAGATATGATTGGCGCTATTATTGGCCCTGGAGGAAAAGTGGTTCAGGAAATTCAGAGAGAGTCTGGAGCGACTATTGTAATAGAAGAAATAGACAATAAAGGAGTTGTTAATATTTATGCTACAGACCAGCAGGCGATGGACAAAGCAACCAAAATGGTTAAAGATATTGTGGCGGTTCCTATCATAGGTGAGGTTTATGAAGGAAAAGTAAAATCTATTATGCCATTTGGCGCATTTATTGAGTTTATGCCGGGCAAAGAAGGACTTTTACACATATCAGAAATAAAGTGGGAACGTTTAGAGAATATGGAAGGTGTATTGGAAGTTGGGGAAGAGATTAAAGTTAAACTGACCGACGTTGATAAAAAAAGCGGCAAATTCAGACTTTCCAGAAAAGTGTTAATACTAAAGCCTGAAAAAAAGAACTGATCTGAGCTTTACTTTTGGAACTAAAAAAAGACTTCTGCTTGTTCATAATTTACGTTCAATACTTTTACACTCAAAAATTTTTACTGAATGAGGCAACTTAAGATTAGTAAACAAATTACTAATAGAGAAAGTCAATCGTTAGACAAATACCTGCAGGAAATTGGGAAAGTTGACTTATTAACTCCTGATGAAGAAGTTGACCTGGCCAAACGTATTCGCGAAGGAGATCAGCTTGCTTTGGAAAAACTTACAAAAGCTAATCTTCGATTTGTTGTCTCTGTAGCAAAACAATATCAGAATCAGGGTCTTACCCTGGGAGATTTGATTAACGAAGGTAATTTAGGCTTAATTAAGGCTGCTCAGCGATTCGATGAAACCAGAGGATTCAAATTTATTTCTTATGCGGTATGGTGGATTCGCCAGTCTATTCTACAGGCTTTGGCCGAACAATCCCGAATTGTTCGCTTACCCTTGAACCGGGTAGGATCGCTGAACAAAATTTCCAAAACATTTTCTGAACTGGAGCAAAAGTTTGAACGTGAACCTTCTCCTGAAGAACTGGCCGAAGTGCTGGATGTAACTACCAGCGAAATTGTGGATACCATGAAAATTTCAGGTCGCCATGTGTCGGTAGATGCTCCTTTCGTACAAGGTGAGGAAAATTCGTTACTAGATGTACTTGAAAACGATCTGGATGAAACTCCCGATTCAGCCCTGATCAACGATTCATTGAGAAGAGAAGTACAACGGGCACTTTCAACCCTTACCCAGCGCGAAGCGGATGTAATAGCTTTATACTTTGGCCTCAATGGAGAACATGCCATGACGCTAGAAGAAATTGGTGAAAAATTCAGCCTTACTCGCGAAAGGGTTCGGCAGATTAAAGAAAAGGCTATCAGAAGATTAAGGCACACTTCCAGAAGTAAAGCATTGAAACCTTATTTAGGATAAATTTTCCTTGCTGAAGAAATGAAAGGTCTCTAAATTTGAGGCCTTTTTTTATGAACTTTCTTTACAGGGAAACTGTATCTGAAAAAAAACTTTCATATATTTTGCTCGTTTCAATAGTAGTACCCATATAAGATTATTAAAAAAATACTTAAAAATAATGGCATCTGAACAAGTAAATGTATTAATTATTGGCTCCGGGCCTGCCGGATATACAGCGGCAATTTATGCTGCACGAGCAGGTATGAATCCTGTGCTGTATCAGGGCAACCAGCCAGGTGGCCAACTTACCATCACTACCGATGTGGAAAACTATCCGGGCTATCCTGATGGTATTATGGGTCCGCAAATGATGATAGATTTCCAAAAACAAGCCGAAAGATTTGGGGCAAGCATCCGAAGCGGATTTATAACAGCGGTAGACTTTTCTTCATACCCTCATAAAGTAACTGTTGATGATAAAGAAGTAATTGAAGCTAAGTCAATTATAATTTCTACAGGTGCTTCTGCCAAATGGCTGGGCATTCCTTCTGAAGAACGCCTGAATGGAAGTGGCGTATCGGCTTGTGCTGTGTGCGATGGTTTCTTTTTCCGTGGTCAGGATGTAGCCATTGTAGGTGGAGGAGATACGGCGGCAGAGGAAGCCAGTTATTTATCAAAAATATGTAATAAAGTATATTTGCTGGTGCGACGCGACGAAATGCGGGCTTCAGATATTATGCAAAAGCGGGTAAAAAACACTAAAAATATTGAGATTCTCTGGAATACCGAAACCGTAGAAATTTTGGGCGATCAGGAAGTAAAAGGTGTGAGGGTAAAGAATGTGCAAACAGAAGAAACACGCGATATTACCATACAAGGTTTTTTTGTAGCGATTGGCCATAAACCCAATACCGAAATTTTTAAAGATTATCTGGATATGGATGAGAATGGATATATTAAAACCGTTCCAGGTACTTCTAAAACCAATATTGAAGGTATTTTTGCTTCTGGTGATGCTCAGGATCATGTATACCGACAGGCGGTAACAGCCGCAGCAACGGGCTGTATGGCAGCTTTGGATGCTGAGCGTTTTCTGGCTGAGAAAGAAGCCGAATTGGTTGAAAATTAGATTTATCTAATAATAAAAAAAGAGTTTGATGCATAGTCAAACTCTTTTTTTTGCCTATTGCTTTATCATGGTGTAATGCGCGATGTCGCATTCGTAAAACAGGTCGCCTTTTGGCATAAAACCAAACTTTTTGTAAAAATTCAGGGCAGTTTCCTGCGCATGCATATAAACTAACTTATGCTGTAATCCATGCTCAGCCAAATCAGCCAGTAGTTGTTGTACAAGCAATGCGCCTACTCCTTTGCCGCGGTAATTTTTTAGCACGGCAAAACGTTCGAGTTTTATGCCTTTGTCGGTTTGTCGCCAGCGGGCTGTGCCACACGCGTTTCCCTCATCATCAATGGCCATAAAATGAGTGCTTTCATCTTCAAACTGATCAATTTCTTCCTCAGGAGGAACCTGTTGTTCTTCCACAAACACTTTTTTTCTGATAGCAAAAGCCTTTTCTAATTCTGGCGGTGATGTAATCTTTATTACGCGATACAAACCTGTTATAATTTATTTATCCGAGCAAAAGCATTTCAATTATTTAACTCCTCTTTTCGTCGATATGCTGATAGGCATAAATGATATCTTTTACAATCTTATGACGGACCACGTCTGCATCATTTAATTCCACAAAGCCAATACCTTTTATTTTCTGTAAAAGCGAAATGGCTTCAATAAAGCCGGATTTTTGGTTTTTAGGCAAATCAATTTGCGATTGATCACCGGTAACAATCATTTTTGAGTGCGGTCCCATACGCGTAAGAAACATTTTCATTTGCATAGGCGTAGTATTTTGCGCTTCATCCAGCAAAATAAACGCATTGTGTAATGTGCGCCCTCGCATATAGGCCAGAGGCGCTATCTCAATTACGTTGTTCTCCTCATAAAATTTGAGCTTTTCGGTAGGTACCATATCATACAAAGCATCATAGATAGGACGCAGATATGGGGCAATCTTTTCCTTCAGGTCACCCGGTAAAAACCCCAGGTTTTCGCCAGATTCAACAGCAGGGCGGGTAATAATAATTTTCTTAACTTCTTTGTTTTTTAATGCCCGTACTGCCAATGCCACCGAAATATAAGTTTTACCTGTACCAGCAGGACCAATCGCAAAAATCAAATCATTTCTTTCGGCTTCCTGTACCAATCGAATCTGGTTTGGTGTTTTGGGTTTAATCACCGATCCCTTGGTTCCATATAGCAAGATGCCATTGTTACTTTCGTCGATGTGCGGTTTTCGGTCTTTCAGATAGGTTTGTACATTCTCTTCCGTTAATTTCCCGTATTTATGGTAGTGCTGAATAAGCGAATTCAGTATATCATTAATTTTAAGGATTTCAGGCGTACTGCCCTGGATGCGGATTTCGTTGCCTCGTGAAACGATCTTGCTTTCGGGAAATGCTTCGGCTATTTCTCTTATATTTTTGTTTTCTACTCCTAAAAAGTCAGCAAGCGCAACATTTTCTAGTGTGATAACTTTTTCTACCAAATTAATGAGATTAGTATGCTAAAATTATAGTTTGTTATGGTGTAGGTTTTAAACGAGAAAAATACACCATAGTGTTCTATAAATTTAAATAAATATTTGAATTGTTTGCATAACATTGGATATTATTGAATCTTTAAATAGGTTTGCGAACACTTTTTGCCAAAGTGGCGGAATTGGTAGACGCGCACGACTCAAAATCGTGTTCCTTCGGGAGTGAGGGTTCGATTCCCTCCTTTGGTACTTTTTTTCAGTAATCTTCTGGCCTGCCCGGATAAACTTTCCTCTTAAAACTTTATTTTAAGTTCATCTACGTTTCTAAAATATTTTGTAGTTCCTGAGTTGCTCGAAAAAATGAGGAATTACCATAGGTTGTAGCAAAATTGTTAAGGCGATACCGAACAACGCTCCATAGAGGTGCGCATCATGGTTGATATTGTCATTGCCATGTTTTCCGCGTTGGATAGAATAAATAATAAATAAAGCTCCCAGAATAAAGCCGGGTATTGGCAGAATAGCAAATAAATAAAGATTTGCGGTAGGATTAATCAAAATGCTGCTGAATAATACTGCCGAAACCCCTCCAGAAGCACCTAAAGCATTATATCCAGGATTATTTTTATGTTTGAAATAAGTAGGTATGTCCGAAATAATAATACCTACCAGATACAGAACCAGGAAGAAAACATAACCGAATACCTGTTCTATTATAGCACCAAAAAAATAAAGGGTAAACATATTAAAGAAAAGGTGCATATAACCCTGGTGAATAAAACCGGAAGTTATAAACCTGTGGTATTCGTTTCTGGTATTCACCGCATAAGGATTGAATAACCATTTCTGAAGAATATGCGGCCGATTCCAGGCAAATAAACTGGTTCCTACGGTAATAGCAATAATTATGATTGTAACAGATAATTCCATTTATGTGTATTGTAATAAAGCTATAACTATTTTTCTCTTTCAATCAGGTCGGTAGCAAATGATCTGAGTGACGATTTTTTATTTTCTGGTAAAGGCAATTTATCCAGTGAAGCAAATCCGGCATTAAAATACTCGTTCATTTTTAGTTCAGTCAGGTCGCGCATGCCTAACTGATTGTAAATACTTACTACCTGTTTTACCTTTTCACCTTTATCAAAAAATTCTTTGGTCAACCAATCTTCAAGTTTATCTTTCTCAGGTTGCTGAGCTTTTTCCAACGCTTTGATCAGCAGGAAAGTTTTTTTATTTACAATGATATCGCCACCTACCTGTTTTCCAAATTTTCCCTGATCGGCATATACATCTAATAAATCATCTTTTAGTTGAAAGCCAATGCCAATCATAATACCAAATTCCTGCAGCAAAGCACAGCTTTGTTCATCGGCGCCGCCAATAATAGCGCCTAATTCCATGCTAAGGCCCAATAAAGCAGCTGTTTTCAACCTTATCATATTCAGATATTCTTCTTCTGAAACAGCTGTTTTAGTTTCAAAATTCATATCATATTGCTGCCCTTCGCATACTTCTGTAGCGCATTTATTAAATGCGGCCAGCACGGTATTTAATTTTTCTGGTGGCACCTGCATAAGTAGTTCATAAGCTTTTACCATCATTACATCGCCTGATAAAATGGCAATATTATCGTTCCACCGCTTATGCACGGTAGGTTCGCCACGACGCAACGGCGCTTTGTCCATAATATCGTCGTGCATCAGGGTAAAATTATGAAAAACCTCTACAGCCAAGGCTACATTCAAAATTTCTTCAGGGGAATCTTTATACAAAGAATAAGAAAGCAATGTAAGCAATGGACGTAATCTTTTTCCGCCCAGCGCCATAATGTAGCGGATAGGTTCATAAAGTTCGGGCGGGTTTAGCCCAAACTGTAATGTTTCTATTTTCCGATTGATCAAATCGGCAAATTCCTGACCTTCATTTTTCATACAACAACAATCACCTTAACAAATTCTTAAAAAAGGTGTTTTATATTTTGTAAAATTACTAACAAACAAAATAAACTATTTTGTAAACTCTAAATCAATAGTGCGCCGATCGATGTCAGTGCCAATTACCCGAACATGTACTTTATCGCCGAGAGCGATCACGCGTTTCTTTCGTTTGCCAATAATCCGGAAGTTTTTGGCGTCGAAATCGTAATAATCATCTTTCATGTCGGCCAGGCGCACCATGCCTTCGCATTTGGTTTCTGTAATTTCTACAAAAACACCCCACTCAGTTACGCCCGATACAATACCTTCAAAATCATGGCCTTCCATGCTTTCCATAAACTGCACTTGCTTGTACTTAATGGAAGCCCTCTCAGCATCAGCGGCCCGCTTTTCCATTTCCGACGAATGTTCACATTTTTTTTCGTACAACTCCTGGTCGGCCGGTTTGTCCGTATCCAGATAATGCTGCAGCAGCCGATGCACCATTACATCAGGATAACGCCTAATGGGGGAAGTAAAATGCGTGTAATGCTCGAAAGCCAAACCAAAATGGCCTTTTGCCCGGGTTGTGTATTTCGCTTTGGCCATGGTGCGAATGGCCAGTGCCTGTAAGATATTTTCTTCCGGTTTTCCTTCAATTTCCGCCGTTAAATTGTTCAATGTATTGGCAATGGAGCCTGCTTCAAGATTAAGTTTATACCCAAAACGCTGGGCAAAAGTAGCAAAATCCTGAATTTTATCAGCATCGGGAAAATCGTGTGTCCGGTAAACAAATGTGTTTTTTTCGCCTCGCTTTTTGATACCAAATACATACTCAGCCACTTTTTTGTTGGCTAAAAGCATAAATTCCTCAATCAGCTTGTGAGCATCTTTTCTCACTTTTGGGATTACTTCCAGCGGATTTCCTTTTTCATCTAATCTGAATTTGACTTCGGTAGTTTCAAAATTTATCGCGCCGTTTTTAAATCGTTGCTTGCGAAGCTTCAATGCCAGTTGGTTCAGGGTATTGATTTCATCGGCAAAATCGCCTTTGCCGGTTTCTATACATTCCTGCGCTTCTTCGTAAGTAAACCGCCGGTCGGAATAAATAATGGTACGGCCATACCATTCTTTTTTAATATGGCCCTGTTTATCTATTTCAAACACGACAGAAAAAGTTAGTTTTTCTTCTTCTGGTCGGAGTGAGCATAAAAAGTTAGAAAGCTTTTCGGGCAGCATAGGCGATACACGGTCTACCAGATACACAGAAGTAGCGCGCTCAAAAGCTTCTTTGTCTAATTGTGTATCGGGTTTAAGGTAATGGGTTACATCCGCGATGTGTACCCCTATTTCGTAGTTGCCATTTTCTAGTTGTTGGATTGAAAGCGCGTCGTCAAAATCTTTGGCATCGAACGGGTCGATGGTGAAAGTAGTAACTTTTCGAAAATCACGCCTGTTGCTGATTTCTTTTTTAGAAATGCCTTCTTTAATTTTTTCTGCTTCTTGCAATACCGATTCAGGAAATTCAAGCGGAAGGCCAAATTCAGCCATAATAGAATGTATTTCGGCATTGTTATCACCGGCAGGGCCTAACACATTAACGATTTTTCCTACCGGATTTCTGTCTTTGGTAGGCCATTCTGTAATTTCTACAATAACTTTATCATTGTTTTTGGCGCCTTTGGTGTCACTTAGTTTTACGAAAATATCGTAATACATTTTTCGGTTATCAGAAACTACAAAAGCAAACTGCTTAGATAGTTCGAGCCTTCCTACAAATTCTTTTCTTCGGCGCTCCACAATTTCCACCACTTCACCTTCAGCACGGCGTTTGCCAAAACCGGAGCCATACGCCATTACTTTTACCAGATCACCATCCAGGGCATTCATCAGGTAGTCACCATCTACTTTAATATCTTCTTCCAGTTCATCACAAATAATAAATGCATACCGGGGGTTTACATAATCGACGCGGCCTACATAATAGCCAGGTTCGGAAAGCGTTTGGTATTTGCCATTGGGTATTTGCCTTACCTTACCTTCTTGTAGCAATGCGTCGAGTACGCCTTGTACAGCGCCTTTGGATTTTTTATCGGTTACGCCCAATTGTCGGGCTACCTGCACAGGAGAATAAGCTCTGGATAGATTGGCATCTAAAAGGCTCATGGTCCTGTTTTTGAGCTCACTGTTAGTAAATTTATGATTGTTATTTCGCGATCGGTTTTTTTTATCTTTCTTTTTTACCATATTAAAAATTTCTAATGGGGATGGCATTTGAGGCCAAAAATGTGTTTTATATGAGATATGAATGTAAAGCTACCATGCTTTTGGGCGGTCGGGGGGCTTTTGATAGAACTTTGTTCTGCAGGTTCCTTTTGGAGTAAATTGCAGCAAGCTTCAATAAGTTAACGAATATGTTTGTACAATTGTTTCTAGGCGAATTTTGTTCACAGGGTTTACAAATCTTAATACCATCAGATAAAGCTAATATTTTCTTCTGGAATGGCAGGCAAACCATTCATTTTCAAATACACCTGAGCCAAAATGGCCACATCCTGCTGACAGTCTTTTACAATTTTTGGTAAATCACTTTCAATATAATATACTTCATTCACATCGCTGCCTTCTACTTTTACCGATTCATCTGAGTTTACTTCAAACAGGGCTGCCAGTACATCTATGGAAGTAAAGTTTTTCCGGTCACCAAATTTCCACATTTCCATGGTATCCAAATGGCGCACCTGCCATCCTTTTTTGCCACTCAGGTCCAGCGCTTTGGGCAAGGGAATGCCATTTACCACCATCCGGCGGCATATATACGGAAAGTCAAACTCTTTACCATTATGGGCACATAAGTAAAGCTTATTAAAGTTAAATTTTTCTACCAGTTCTTTAAAATCCAGTAAAAGATCTTTCTCATCTACACCTGAGAAATTTTTCACCCGCAGGCTAATTTCATCTTCTTCTTTTTCATGAATGATACCTGCCGCGATTACAATTATTTTTCCAAACTCGGCATAAATACCCGCTCTTTCGGTATATAATTCTGCCGGGGTAATATTTTTTTCGTTAGCGGTGAACTGCATCTTTTTTTCCCAGGCTTTCTGCATTCTTGGGTCCAGTGCGTCGTAGTCGGCGGCGGTAGTAACGGTTTCAATATCCAGAAAAAGAATATCGCGTAAAGGTGGAAAAGTTTTCATAGAAAAAAGGTTAAGGCATTGAATTATTACTCGAAATCTTTAAAAAGTAAACTAGGTTGTATACCCTTATTGTTTTGATATTTTTTGCTGCTGTAAGTCTCATATTCGCCTTCGATACTATGATAAAATATCTGGCAAATTTCCACACCGGCATAAATGCGGATAGGCTGTACACAAAACATTTCCAGCGTCCAAAAGCCGGAAAATCCAACATCACCAAAACCAGCGGTAATATGTACAAAAAGACCGAGCCTACCAATAGATGAACGACCTTCGAGCATGGGTACATAATTTTCTGTTTTCGTATGTTCAAGCGTTCTGCCCAGATACAGCTTATTGGTTTCCAGTAAAATGCCTTCGCCAGGAATGGTGATTTTAGTAGCAGTATTTTCCTTTTTCATATCCAACTGATGGTTGTTATACACCAGCAGGTCCTGATGCAGGCGCAGGTTATAACTATTAGGATTAAGCTGCGATTCTTCAAAAGGCTCAATAAATATTTGCTTATTTAATTTACTTTTAATGGATTTTCCTGAAAGAATCATATGAAATAAGTTAATAATGTATTTTAGTTGAGCAGCTTGCACTTTCAGCAGTACATGCGCAAAAAAGCTCTGTTAGCGTTGAATTAGGTTTTGTGGTAAAACTAACAAGAATTCGCTAAATTATTTGTAGGTAGGTATTGTTATTTAAAAGGGCTTGTTTAAATTTGTACTCCCGTTTCGGAAAAGCGAAAGTAGCTCAGCTGGTAGAGCGCGACCTTGCCAAGGTCGAGGCCGCGGGTTCGAACCCCGTCTTTCGCTCATCTTATACCATAACAAAGCGACCCGCAAGGTCGCTTTGTTATTCCTGCCGGGATGGTGGAATTGGTAGACACGCAAGACTTAAAATCTTGTGACCGTTAAGGTCGTGCGGGTTCAAGTCCCGCTCCTGGTACATGTAATCCTCATAACTGTTTGTAAATCAAACAGTTATGAGGATTTTTTATTTTTAAACTGACAGTTTTACTGACAAATTTTTTTTGTACTTTCCTTTTCACAGTAAAGCTAATTTGAATAAATTATAGTTGTTAGATGTAAATCTGAAGTTTTTATTATTAAATCGGTCGCTTACATGGTATTTGGAGAGGAATTTAAACATTTTATATCTTCAAGCTTGGTATTGAGTTAGTCAACTCAAATTAAAATATAAAACAATGACTAAAGCCGTAAAACTCATGCTGGAAGAAGAACTGACAAAGAAATACGAAAGCCTGCCTTCAGACGAAAAAAAAAAGCTTATGGAGATGATACAGGATTTGCTACAGGCAGAATCTTCATGGACATCACTCAAGGATATTATTAGCCGTCTGGCTCAGAAAGAGGCAAAAGAACAGCAAAACCCATTAACGGGCCGTCGCCCTTCTCAGTTTGGCAGTGCGAAAGGTAAGATTAAAATAGCCGATAATTTTACGAATCCACGCCGGGATGCGCCATTGGATGATTTTGCTGAATACCAATGAAGACATATTTAATTGACACCCAAATTTTTCTCTGGTATTGCTACTGGCGATAAACGCTTGAGCGCAGACGTACGCAATATCATTGAAAGTAAATCTGCTCAGCGATAATT
>JBGTIS010000057.1:0-42153 GCA_041745535.1 Cyclobacteriaceae bacterium
TACCTGTCTCAGTCGTCCCGAAAATTAAAGATAGAACCGGATATGGTTAATGTATTGATTACTGATTTCAGAGGAAATCAAAGAGAAGTGATTCAATGAAAACCTTGTTATGGAAGTTAGGGGGTACGTGTATATGCATGATTACGGTTTTAGCAATAGGTTGCGGTAAGCATGAAACCCCAGCACCTGAATCAGCGACAATCCCTGACGAGAAACCTGTATCAGGCATCCGAATAGCCTGGGACTACCGTACCCTCCAGCGGGTGTCGGAAGAAAATAGACCAGCATATAATGGCTATGCCAGACTCATTGAATTGAAAGATAAAAGGCAGATTTTTTTTCATTTCTTTTGCTTTGACAAATTCAATAGAAAACAGAGCAACCTCAGCTATCTGTTATTCGGCCATACGGCTCACGTTTAGTAAGTTGGCCAAAAGAATATGGGCCTATTTAAACGCATAGCCGAAACAGATGCCTAATCGGAGATCCCATCGGTAGTCCTGCGGCGTAATTTCTGCCTGATAAGGTCCGTTGCCATCATCCCGCCCGTATGTTTGCCGCCCATGGATGAGCGGATAATAGCCTGCGCCGCCGAACGCGTCTATCGTAAAGCCTTTCCGGAAAATTACCTGTCCCCCGACCATGATGCCCCCGCCCAGCATGTTATAAGTCACTTCTGAAAGTGGGGAACTGGAAGCAGGCCCTTCAATTACTTCCCGCACATTGCGGTATTTCAGGTACGGACTTATATAAAAACCAGCCGGATAGGGGCGCCGTTCCGAAGCAGGCTTTTTCGAGAGGTAAAATTTCATTTCTGATATAATGCTTAAATATTTGTTCGTTCCAAAGAAATTAAGATTTACCCGTTGTACGCTAAGCTGCACACTCTTACGGGCGGTAATTTGCTGTTCAAGCATTAGAGAGAAAGGAGCCACAATATTGGTTTTCAGTACAGTCGGACGGCGAGCCATAGTTGTTGTGCCTGTTTCCTGCGCATGGAGCGGCAGGTAGCTTAGGAACAGCACAAGCAAAACGCGGAAAGGGAGTAGCTTTTTCAATTTGAATTGGGAAAGAAGTTAGCCTTATTAAATTTAGTTGCCATGTTCTGCTATTTGGAAAATGATTTCATCAAGGGAGGTGGAATACTTCTTCCTTTTTAAATCTTTTCTATAAAATAACTGTCAGATTAGCTTGATGGTTTTTTAATCCGCGTGGATGTTGGAAGGGGTACACCAAAATCAGGCATGTTATCTTCGGTCCAGCGAATTTTTTGCGCTCGTGGCGATCGTTTCCCACCGCAGCCATCCGCCGGATTATCATTGGCATGATACAATATCCAGTCTTCAGTGCCGTCAGGACTTTTAAAGAAAGAGTTGTGTCCGGTGCCATACACCCCATTTTCAGGTGATTGCTGAAACACAGGTTCTTGTGATTTTTCCCAGGACTTTGGATCCATCAGGTTACTGTTTTGATCTGTAGTAAGCATGCCCAGCGCATAGTAGGGCGTCCAGCAACCGCTTGCCGAATAAACAATATGCAGCTTATTCCCATGTTTTAACATTTGAGGACCTTCGTTCACATACACAGCCGACTCGGGTGTCCAGGCATCCGGATAATCCCAGTTTCTTTCCCATTCCAGTTCTGGTTTACTCAATTCTACTCTTTCAGAATTAATGGTCCAGGGGTTCGACATTTGGGCAATGTATATCCGTTGGGTTTCCACATCCACTTTCGGGCTTTCCCAGCCCGACCATATAAAATATAACATGTTATTATGTTCGAAAACGCTACCATCAATGGCCCAGTTATCGTTCGCGTCGGTTTTAATCCGGGCTTTCATTTCAAAAGTACCGACGAAGGGATCCTGGGAGGTATTTTCCAGCGCAAACATTCTGTGATTGCGATTATCTCCATCATCTGCCGCCACATATACATACCAGTTGTCACTGATATTGTGAATTTCAGGTGCCCACACATTTTTAGAATGATCGGTATCAGCAGGAGGGGTCCAAATGATTTTCTTTTCCGCGTTTTTCAGGTCCGTGATGTCAGGTGTTCGCGTCAGGGTAATCTGACTGGCATCTGATTTTATGTAATAATAATTTCCTTCATGAAAAATTGCCCAGGGATCGGCGCCACTGGAAAGCAAAGGGTTGGTAAAGGTGCTTTCCACAGCAACTTCTGTGCTTTCTTCAGATGAGTCGGGCCTGTTACAACCCATGAACCAAACAGTTGTTATGCTAAAAAATAGGGCTAAAATTCTGAAGCTATTAATTTTCATGGGTTAACAGTTTTAATGAAATTTAAATAATTAATGACTATCAGGCAACCAAAAATCAAATGGCTGATCCCGGTTGGCTTTTAGTGTACCTTCTTCAAATACCAGCGGTGCTACCTGAATGGCGGTTCTGTGATTTTCGTAAAAGGATTTAGCTGGCTCGGTTTCCAGATGCGATTTTCTGCCGGGATGGGTAAAATAAAAAATATAAGCCTTATCGTCAAAAGCCAGCACATCGGCATGTGCCCCGGTGGGTTGATCATCTTTCAAGGTCAGCCGATTCCGACATCATGGTGATGCCACCTTTCGCGTCATCTTTATACCACATCTTCCATGTGCCTTCGGCAGTTTTGAAAAGTGTCGCGTCAATCACCCAGTCTGACGATAAAGTAAGTGCCTGGTCATGGATCCAGTCCCACAGGTTTTTGCTGGTGTAATGGTGAATGCTTTCCTCGCCTCCCCAATGATTTCTTACTCCTTTAATGTATACCACAAACATATGGTAGGTGCCTTCATGGTATACCACATCCGGGGCCCAAAACGTATTCCACCCTTTTTCAAACTCAAGATCCAGGTAATTTCTGAATACCCAGGTTTGGCCATGATCGCTGGATGAGGCTACCCCGATTCTGTTGCCGTAGTAAGCGGACACGTCGGCGGTGGGCAGATTAGCCCGGCGGGTGGTGTAAAACATCCACCAGCTTTTTTCTTTCCTATTCCAAATAAGCACAGGATCGGCTGCGCCATCATAAATAGGATCGTTGTATAGCGGGGCAGGCGCCTCACGTAGCTGATCATTTTCACCTTGTGCATGAACTGACAAGCTACTGATGAAAAGCATTGCCATCAGGCCTGTAAAAAAAATATAGATTCTAATTTTTATCACTTCAGTATTAAAATTACCGAAATATACAGTAATTCTTTCCTTTTGCTTCATCAATCACAAAGCTTTTGGATTCAGGCGACTGGCTGCCACATCACCGGGATTCAGGCCGGGCAACCATCGTTTTAAGTCTAATGTCCTGTTTTTGTTATCAGGCGCTGTTACTTTGGCGCCATCGGCAAAATAAATCACGGTCATTACTTCCCGCATCTTATCAGAATTATTGCCAGGGGCACCGTGCAACGTCCAGCCGGCATGGAATGTGGCATCACCTGCCCGCATGGCGCTTGTGGATGTTACTGGATATTGGTGATCCTGAATCCATTTTTCCAGAAAGTCCTGGGAAGCATCAGAAATGCCCAGCTTGTCTATATAGCCATCCTGGTGAGAACCAGACGCGAACGACATAATGCCCATATCTTCTGTAAGGTCAACCAGTGGCATCCACATCGTGATCATTTTATCGGTATCTAATGGCCAGTAATACTGATCCTGATGCCAGGGGGTAAAACCGCCACCCGGCTCTTTGAACAGGGCCTGATCGTGATAAATTCTCACATTTTCACAATCCATCAATCTGGCTGCCACCTGGGCAAACCTTCTGGCCAGTACAAACCTTTTTACTTTCTCGTTTTTTTCCCAAAGGTTAAAGATTTGCAAGAAAGCCTTGCCATAGGTATCCCTTTCGTGCAAGGGCCTGGTTTCGGTATCAAACTGTGCTACAGCCTCATCAATCACCTCTTTGTAAATGCTTATTTCATCCGAAGCAGCAAGGAACCTTAATAGGATGTGGCCCTCTTCCTGATATTGATGGATTTGTTCTGGTGAAATAGTATAAGGTGTAGTGAGATCGGGTAAGGTTAGGGAACGGATGTCCATGGGTATCTGATTTAAGTTTCGGGTCAAAGTTAAGCAGTGCCCTGGTAATCAAACTACGCTTACATTTTCTAATAATAATACTGTATTTAAAATCCGATCCGATTTGTTAGTACAACAATATAATCCAGTATGGGAAGGGCAATTTTTAATGAAAAGTTAATATCCTTTTACAAAGTTTCTTTTGTATTCGTTGGGAGAAGTATGTTTCAGATCTTTGAATCTCCGGTTAAAGTTCGACAGGTTATTAAAACCGCATTGATAAGCGATTTCGGATATATTTTTGTCGGTTTCTATCAGCAATTTGCAAGCCTGTCCGATCCGTACCTCATTCACAAAAGAGGTAAAATTACGCCGCATATGCTTTTTAAAGAAGTAACAGAAAGAAGGCAGGGTCATGTTAATGAGAGCGGCTGCTTCCAGGCTATTGATCTCACCAGCAAAATTATCAAAAACATACTGGCATATTTTGTTAATCCTGTTGCAGTCAGCATTGTCGTAATAAGGGGTAAAGCCGGAACTGGAAAGCAACTTATAATGCTGGCAACTTCCTAAAATTCCAAGAATGGTGAAAACTTCCATTACTGCTTTGGAATCTTTTAACCGCAACAGGCTATGCATGCGCCGCACGATTTCTTCGCTGTCATGCCCCCTGATCATCATGCCTCTTTTGGATAGGCTCAATAAATTCTTGATCTCTCTCATCTCAGGAATCTCAAAAAAAGCATTATTAAAAAAACTTTCCCTGAACTGTATCACAACGGAGTGCGAGAGCTTGCAGGTGTCGCTGTGCCAGTAATGAGGCAAATTAGAACCGATAAAAACCAGATCGCCTTCCTTAAAATTTGCGATATGATCTCCTACAAACCTTCTGCCTCTACCCTGTAAAATGGCAGTTAATTCAAATTCAGGATGAAAATGCAAAGGCGAATCAAAAGCAGGTAACCTGAATTCCCTGCAAATGAAAGAGGCCTGACTGCTGAAGGGGACTTTTTCAAATGAAACGTTCATAGTACTAATTTAAAAAATGTTAGTTTCAAATGATAATAAATTTTAATACAGTATCATAAATGGCAAATATAAGTGTAGATAAGCAGGCGATGCGTTGCTTATATTTGTAATAGCGTATCGCCACTTTTTGCTAATCAGAATTTTCTGAATTAAAAAAAGCGGCTGACCACAACCTAAGCTATCATGAAATACCTATATCGTATTATTTCATTTTTCCTTATCGCAGCCGCTTTTTCAGGAGCTTCCCAAAAAAAAGATCAACGCTGGAGTACCACTAAAGCGTGGAAATGGTATGCGAAGCAACCCTGGATCTGTGGCTTCAACTACATTCCTGGCAACGCCATCAATTACACAGCCATGTGGGACAAAACCAGCTTTTCTCCTGAAGTAATCGATAAGGAACTGGCACTGGCTGCAGAAACAGGCTTTAACACCGTACGAGTCGTATTACAGTACCTGGTATGGGAAGATGATCCTGCCTATTTCAAAAAAACATTCTCCGAATTTCTTTCTATTTGTGACAAGCATGATATCAAAGTGATGCCCTGCTTTTTTGACGATTGTGTGTTTGGAGAGGAAACCGATCCTGTACTTGGCAAGCAACGTGAACCTCGCGAAGGGTGGTATGCCTGGGCATGGTCGCCCAGTCCGGGACACAGCCGCGTTACCGACCCTGCTACGCATCCATCATTGGGTAAGTATGTAAAAGATATACTGAATACCTATAAAAATGATGAAAGGGTGATAGTTTGGGACCTGTACAACGAACCCACCAATGGGGGCCTGGGCGATAAAAGTTTACCCCTGGCGCGCCAAGTATTTCAATGGGCCAGAGAAGTTAATCCTGTGCAGCCTGTTACCATTGCCTATTGGAATGACAATGAGGCATTGAATGAGCTTATCTTTTCCAATTCAGATATTACAACCTTTCATAACTACAATGGCAAAGCGCAGTTAAAAGAGAATATTGCCACTTTAAAGGAAAAGGGCCGACCTATGATTTGTACAGAATGGTTGAACAGACCCCGGCAGTCTACCATAGAAGATAATCTGGCGGTTTTTTACGAGGAAAAAATAGGGTCGCTGCATTGGGGTTTGGTGAATGGGATGACACAGACTCACCTGCCGTGGGGCCATCGGCCGGGCGATCCTGAGCCTGCCGTATGGCAGCATGATCTTTACAAATCTGACTTTACGCCCTATGATCCGAATGAGCTAAAATTATTTGAGCAATACATTGAGGCATCGGTAAAGTCGGAATAAAGTAAGGACAGCTAGTATTTATGCCACGTTTCTAACAGATTTTGACCTGGTTTTTTCTATTGCTAAAGTTTTTTAAAAGAATTTTACCCCTGCATAGGGGATCAGCAGGCCTGAAGGTACTTACCTTATAGAAGCAGAAAAAATTCAAATTACCTTCTATGAATGAATCGCGGCTTCAGCAATTGCTGGATAAGTATTTACAGGGACAGTGTACAGCCGAAGAAACCAAATTGCTCCACCGGTTTTATGAGTCTTTTCCTGAGGAACAGCCCGATATGTTTGACATGTGGCTTTCAGAAAAGAAAATTTATAAGGGTATCAGGCAAAAAATTGCTGAAAAGGAAAGGCAGCAATACCGGCAACATAAGCTAAAATCAGCAAAATCATATAAATTGTTAAAAATAGCAGCTTCCATTTTAATTATAATTGGTATTGGCTTTGGGAGTTATCTGGCTTATACGGTTGCTCCTGTGCCTGCCATAGCCTGGATGGAAAAAACTACGCGGAAAGGCCAGCGGGCTACCATTACCCTGATGGATGGCACCAAAGTGTATCTGAATGCTAACAGTAAAATTTCATTTCCCGAACAGTTCAGTGCGGATAAAAGAGAAGTAATACTGGAAGGAGAAGCTTTTTTTGAAGTGGCCCGGAATGTAGAAAGCCCCTTCACCATACAGAGCGGAGATCTTACAACTACCGTACTGGGAACCTCTTTCAACATTCGCTCATTTGCGGGTGAACCGCGGGTAGTATCCGTAGCAACCGGCAAAGTAAAAGTGAATGTCCATAATATGGCCGGACCTTCGGAAGTTTTTTTAACGCCCAACCAACAGGCTTTTTATAACGGGCAACTGAGTAAAAAGGAAATTGACATCAATCAATATATTGCCTGGAAAGACAAAATTATCCGTTTTGATGAGGTAACTCTGGCGGAAGCCGCGGTAGTGTTGGAAAACTGGTTTAATGTTTCTATCCAGATCAAAGGGGAAAATATCAGTCAGTGTAAAATCAATGGTCAGTATATCAATGAAAATCTGACTAATATTTTAGAAAGCTTCCGGCATATTTTAGGAATACAATACCAGATCAATGATGGACAAAACCTTATTATTGAAGGTAAAGGATGTAACTCATAAAACTAATATAAACTATGCGATCTCTCCGTGTAACAATCAGAAGTCCCGATTAAGGCAAAGTTTAGGAGCCCCTAACCTTTCTTAAATAGTGGATTTACCAGAACAAAAGATTCTGGCCTAAAAAGATTTATTATATCACCTTATTATCTCACACTATGCAAAATAATGTACCCTTACTCATTAAACTTATTCCCAGATGTATGCTGCTGGTCTTTGCCGTCTTGCTGGGGTTTTCTACCCTGTCGCAGGCGGAGAAAACAATTACCAACGAAGGTGAGGAAGTGCAGATCTCACTGAAACTGAGGAATAGTTCTATTGTAGATGTTTTCAAAGCCATAGAAGAAAAAACAGATTTTGTGTTTGCCTATGGAGAAGATGTAAAAGCACTGAAAACTACCTTTACATTAAACTTTACCGATACCAATGTAAGCGATGTGCTTAAGGCGGTAGGACAAAAAGCCCGCCTCAACTTTAAGCGGATCAACAACACCATTTCAGCCAATGTGGTTAAAGTTTCTTTACTGGAAACAGCCCCTCCCATTGAAGTATCCGGCCATGTCACTGACCTGGAATCTAAAGATGCCATACCCGGTGTAAACATATTGGTAAGAGGCACTAATAACGGTACCATTACTGACGCGGATGGTAAATATGCCTTAAATGTGCCTGATGGCAACGACACGCTTATTTTTTCCTATATAGGCTATACGCTTCAAGAAATACCGGTAAAAAACAGAAATGTGATTGATGTTACCTTAGCTCCCGACGTTCAGGCACTGAGCGAAGTGGTGGTGGTAGGATATGGTACGCAGAAAAAAGAATCTATTACAGGTGCTATTTCCGCTATTACCAGCGAAGATATAGAACGGGTGCGGGGCGGCGCTACCGTAAGCGCTAACTTAGCCGGCAAATTACCGGGTGTATCATTCCGCATGCCCGACGGCCGTCCGGGAGCTGCCGCTACGGTGCAGATCCGAAATATGGGAAATCCCTTATTTGTAATTGATGGTATTCAGCAGGATGCCCGTCAGTTTAATAACCTCGCTCCTACCGATATTGAAAGCATTACTATCCTAAAAGACGGATCAGCCGCTATTTACGGGGTTCGGGCTGCCAATGGCGTGGTATTGGTCACTACTAAAAAAGGGAAAAAAGAAGGTCGCAATTCCATCAATTTAGACGCCTATATGGGTTTTCAGAACTGGTCGAAATTTCTGGACGTAACCGACAATTCCTACGACTGGGCCCTTCAGAAAGTACAGGCCGATATAAACGGGTTTGGTTCTACCAACCTAACCCAAGACGATTTAGACAAGTACAGGGCAGGCGTTGAACCAGGCTATGAGAGTTTTAACTGGAAAGATTTTATCATTCAGAAAAACGCTCCGATTTCGCAAATCAACATCAATGCTACGGGTGGATCAGAAAAAATTAATTATTACATAGCCGGTACCCGCCTGGACCAGTCGTCTGTATTGGGTCGGGAATTTACTTTTGGCCGTACCAACCTGATCAGTAACATTGATGCCAACATTACCGACAACATTAAAGTGGGCATTGGCATCAACGGGTATATTGAAGAAACAGAAAATCCGGGTATACCCGGTGGCGACGATTACTGGCTGCCCCGATATGCCATCTTGCGAAATACGCCATGGGAAAGACCCTATGCCAACGACAATCCCGAATATTTGAATGATATCAAGCACAACGAAACCAACTGGGCATATAATAATTTTAAACTGGGCGGTTACTCCAGAGATACGAGAAAATACCTGCAAACCAACATTACCGGCGAATGGAACCTTCCCTTTGTAGAAGGACTTGCGGTAAGAGGTCTGTATTCTTATGGTATTGAAGACCGCGTGAAAGACGGACATGAATATACCTATGAGGCCTATACCTATTATCCTGCCACAGAAGAAGGCCCTGAAGAGTATAGGGTAACGGGTGGTAGTACCAATCCGTGGAGAGAGCGGCTCACCCAGAAAATAGAAAAGAATAACATGCAGTTAGGCTTAAATTATACTAACGTTTTTGGTGAGCATGAAGTAGGTGGCTTGTTGGTGGCGGAACGCTACGAAACCAGGGATAGGAGGTCTTTTTTGCATGCTGTACCCGCTACCAATATTCTTCCCTTGATTTACTTCAATACTACCGACCGGTATGACGACAGTGACGACGAAGAGGCCCGGATTGGTTATATTTTGCGCTTGAATTATAATTACGCCAACAAATACTACTTAGAAATATCTGGACGTCGGGATGCTTCGTGGAAATTCGCACCCGATCAGCGGGTAGGTTACTTCCCTTCCGCCTCTGTGGGATGGAGAATTACCCAAGAGGATTTCATGCAATCGTGGTTAGGAGGCTCTAGCGTGTTGAATGACCTTAAAATTCGTGCGTCCTACGGGATATTAGGAGATGATGATGTAGGAATTGGTCCATATGACTACCTGCCTGGCTATAATTACAATCGTGGAACAGGTATTTTGAATGGTAATCCCATTATTGGTACCCAAGATAAGGGTCAGCCAGTTAAAACTATTACCTGGTTCAAAAGTAAAATTACAGATATAGGGGCTGATTTTAGTTTGTTCGACAGCAAACTGAGTGGTAGCATCGACTATTTTAACAGAAAACGTTCCGGACTCAAGGGGCGCAAATCTGACATTGTGGTGCCTGCTGAATTAGGATACGAGCTTCCGGATGAAAATATCAATAGCGACAAACAGTTTGGTGGTGAACTTTCTCTCTTCTATTCAGGAAACTTTAGCGATTTTACCTATACCATGGGTGGAAATATAGGATACGCACGCAGTAAGTTTGTGTCATCTTACAATCCACTGTTCTTCAATTCTTGGGATGAGTACCGCAATTCGGCTGAAGACCGATACCAAAACCTTACCTGGGCCTATAATGCCATTGGTCAGTTTACCTCGCAGGAAGAAATCAACAATTACCCAGTGAATATAGATGGACAGGGTAATAAAACTTTACTTCCCGGCGATCTGATTTATGAAGATATCAATGGCGACGAAAAAATAGATGATTTTGATGTAAGGCCGCTGGGTTATGGCGATAACCTGCCTATCGTGAACGGCGGTTTGAACTTTGTAGTAGGTTGGAAAGGTTTCGATTTCGCTCTGGATTTCTCCATTGCTTCTATGTACTCTTATACGGCTGAAAATGAACTAAGCCGTGCCTTCCGTGCCAATGGCGGTAACATGGCCATACATCTGATAGATGCTTGGCACCGGGAAGACCCGTTTGATATAAACAGCGAGTGGATTCCTGGAAGATTCCCCCCAAACAGGTTCAACCAGGGCGATTTGAGTTCGGTGAACAAACGGTCCGACTTCTGGATGCGCAATATTACTACCTTCCGTGCCCGCACCATACAGTTAGGTTATTCCATACCCAAATCAATTCTGGAAAAAGTAAAGATTCAACAGGCGCGTGTCTATATCAACGGCTATAATTTATTCTCGCTGGACAATCTGGATTATCCCATTGACCCTGAAATCAGGGATACCAATGGGTTGCAGTATCCGCAGAATAAAATTATTAACATAGGCATTAACCTTTCTTTATAATATTTTAAAATGAAAGAAATGAAAAAGATATTAATCATACTATTCATATTAATTAGTTTTAACTGGGCCTGTGAATCGGATAAGGAGTTTTTAGACAGGCCTCCTACCCAGGTGCTTACTACCGAGCAGGCCTTTAGCGATCCGGCCCAGGTTTTGTCTATTGTGGCCAATCTGTACTCACGGCAGTTTAACCTGTACAGATTGAGTGATTATAGAACGGTTGGTGATTTCAATGAAGCATTTTATGCCCGTGATCAGGGTATTGCCAGTCAATACCATACCAACAGTACCTGGGATTTTAGAGGAGTGGATTTTGGGGGCAATAATTTCTCCTGGACAACCTGGGATTATACCTATATCAGGGAAATGAACTTGTTTCTGGAACGTGTTGAACTCGCTACTATTAGGCAGGAACTTATCGACAGATATACGGCCGAAGTCAGGTTTTTGCGGGCCAACTACTACTTCGAGTTAGCCCAATTGTATGGAGGTGTTCCTATCATTTTGGAGTCGCAGGAATATGATTTTAGTGGGGACCCCTCTTATTTGCAGGTACCCAGGTCCACAGAAGCTGAAATTTACGATTTTGTGATTCAGGAAGCGGAAGCTTTAAAGTCATTACTTCCCACAGACCCCGATAGTAAATCAAGAGCCACCAAAGGAACTGCCCTGGCCATGAAGGCAAGAGCTGCCATTTACGCGGCGTCGCTGGCAAAATACAATAACGCGGTTACCCCTTCCGTATCGCTTCCCAGTGGAGTTGTAGGCATTCCGGCAAGCAGGGCTGAAGAATATTACAATACTGCTTTAACCGCCGCTAAGGAAGTTATTGATGGTACCGCGGGTGCGTATTCTTTATACCTGAAGAATCCTTCTGACCTTTCAGAAAACTTCGCTGCCGTTTTCTACGACAAAAACGCGAATCCTGAGGTAATTTGGGCCGACGACTATTTACTAAAGTACAGAACACATTATTTTACCGGCGCGAATCAGCCCCGTTATGGGGCAGAGGAAGAAGAAGGCGGCGCACTCAATCCAACCCTGAACTTAGTGCAGGAATTTGAATTGCTGGACAATGCATTCGCTCCCATTCCTACTACCGATGCCAATGGCGACCCCATTTATTACGATAATCAAAGCGATATTTTTGCCAACAGGGATGCCCGTTTGGGCGGAACCGTAATTTTACCGGGATCTACTTTTAAATCACGTCCTGTTGACATCTGGGCGGGTTACCAGTTGGCTGACGGCACCATTATTACCGGAACTGACCGCGGCGACCAACGCATATTACCAGGCCAAACGGTAGAGCAGCAGGTAGTAGGATTTGACGGCCCGGTAGCAGGCGCCGTGCAAAACGCGCAAATGGGTTTTTATCTGCGCAAATATGTTGATCCTGTTCCCGGCTCAGGCCAGCGTGGTGTGCAAAGCGAAGTCTGGAAAGTAAATTATCGTTATGCTGAAATTTTACTCATTGCCGCCGAAGCCGCTTTTGAATTAGGTCAGCCTGATGTGGCTGCCGGTTACATCAATCAGGTGCGTACACGAGCAGGATTTACCATTCCGTTAACCGCTACTGATATTACGTTCGACAGAATCGTGCATGAGCGCAGAGTGGAATTCGCGTTTGAAGGTCAGTATTTCATGGATCTGAAACGTTTCCGGATCGCGCATGAAATTTTCGATGGGGTTACGATGTCTAAGGCCGATTTGCTGGCCGATATTGGCAAAGCTACGAATAGAAGCACCATGCCCTGGGGGTTATGGCCCTACCGGATTTATAATCCCGGATCGCCCAATGATGGTAAGTGGATTTATAAAGAGTTTTTATCCAATCAGGTAACGGCTGCTGATAACTGGCAACTGGGTAACTATTACTCGCTTATCAACAACGATATTTTGAGTAGAAATCCAAAGCTTGTTAAACAACCGCTTCAGTAAGCACTTATAAAAAATATAGAATTATGAAAATAATATTTCAATATATCATCGTACTGGCAGGAGCGTTAGCTTTTATGTCCTGTGAAAAGGATAACTATGAGCCACCAAAATCTCAGTTAACGGGAAAACTCATGTACCAGGGTACGCCGCTGAATTTTCAGTATAACCGGGTAAGTTACGAATTGTACCAGGATGGCTTTGGCAAAACCGGAGCACTTAACAGCACTTTCACCCCTGAAGGTGAGTTTTCTCAGCTTCTTTTTAATGGCACCTACAAAATGGTGGTTCCGAGAGGACAAGGCCCATTTTTGTGGGGCAGCGCTGCCGATAGTCAGGACACCGTCGTAATTAACGTAAATGGTAATACCAATATGGACTTTGAAGTGTTGCCTTTCTGGATGATCAGAAATCCGCAGCTTTCGGCAGGCAGTGGTAATGTAACGGGAACCTGTTCGTTGGAGCAAATCGTAACTGATGCCAATGCCAAAACCATTGAAAGTGTAACCCTTTATCTCAGTAAAACAGTATTTGCCAGTTCTGATAACAACATAGCGATTAATACCATAGAAGGCAATGCCATTACCGATGTGAATAACATCAGCCTGAATGCGGCGATACCTACCTTGGTTCCTGCTCAAAATTATGTTTTTGCCCGAATTGGGGTTAAATTGGCTGGTGTAGACGACATGCTATTCGCACCGGTACAGAAACTTAACTTATAATTAATTATGAAGCAATATTAACTTGCTTTACTAATTGTCACCTCGTGCCCAAACAGGCACGAGGTGACTTTTTACCAAAAAAAAGGGGAATTATGATTACTTCAAAAAACATGAGGGGAACGATCTTTTTATTAATTTTTTTCGGATTCCTGTTCCAAGGTTGTATAGATAACGCGCGTAGCAGTGGTAAACATTCCGCCAGCAACACGGCAAACCGTACCGGACCGCGCCGGGCAGAAGTTTTATTTTTAGGCCATAAAAGCGAGCATCACGATTCAGGAAAGTACGCTCCCTGGCTGGCCATATCAGCATTTGAAAAGGGTATTAACCTCACCTATACCACTGATCTTGCTGATCTTAATCCTGATAACCTCAGCAAATATGATGGCTTAATTATCTATGCGAATCATGATTCGCTGTCTGCTTCCCAGGAAAGCGCGATGAAAGATTTTGTGGAAAATGGGAAAGGACTGATCCCACTTCATTCCGCTACCGGGTGCTTTAAAAATTCTGATTGGTACATCGAAACCATTGGCGGTCAGTTTGCCTCTCATGGGACCGGCACTTTTACTGCTGAAATTGTAAACAAAGAACATCCGGTAACGCGGGGACTTTCTGAATTTGAAACCTGGGACGAAACTTATGTGCACCAAAGAATTAACCCGGACATGACCGTGCTAATGGAACGGGCGGCCGGCGATCCGGTGGAGGACGGGCATCGGGAACCTTATACATGGGTGCGCAATCAGGGAAAAGGGAGGGTTTTTTATACGGCTTATGGGCATAACGACAGTACCTGGACCAACGCTGGATTTTTGGCGCTGGTAAATAATGGCATCCTTTGGGCCATTGGCGATCAGGTACAATCTCAGATAGTAGCGCTGGAAATTCCTGAAGTCAGTATTTACGATTCTACCATTTCTAAATTCACAGAAAGGCATCGGGTACCGAAAATGCAGGAGGCACTCGCTCCGGAAGAATCGCGGAAACTGATACAGGTGCCGGTAGAGTTCGATATTCAGCTTTTTGTCGCCGAACCCGATATTACCAATCCCATTGCCATAGCCTGGGACGAAAAAGGTCGTTTGTGGGTAGTAGAATCTGTAGATTATCCCAATACCTTCCTGGAAACTGATGGCGCTGCCAATGACCGGATCAAAATCTGTGAAGATACTGATGGTGATGGAAAAGCTGATAAATTCACCGTTTTTGCCGATAGTTTAAATATTCCTACCAGTATGGTGTTTGCCAACGATGGCGTAATTGTTTCTATGGCACCCAATTTTGTTTTCCTCAAAGATACCGATGGCGATGACAAGGCCGATGTGCGCGAAAATATTATAACCGGCTGGGGAAAAAATGATACCCATGCGGGACCTTCTAACTTACAATACGGCTTCGATAACAAAATCTGGGGAGTAGTAGGATACTCTGGTTTTGATGGGAAAGTAAACGGAAAAAGCATGAAATTCGGTCAGGGTGTTTACCGCTTTTCACCTGATGGCAGCAACTTTGAATATCTGGCCAATACAAGCAACAACACCTGGGGGCTGGGTTTTTCTGAAGATAATAATGTATTTATTTCTACTGCCAACAATACCCACAGCGCTTTTTATTCTATGCCGGCAAAGTATATGCTGCGGGCATTACCCGAATTAACCGCGCAAACTAATGCTGACCAAGCTTCAACTGAAACTATGGCGGAACCACCGGTGGAGCCTGTGCAGAAAATAGATGGACATTACGATGTGCACGCCATGACGCCGAACCTCAGGCAGGTGGATGTAGTGGGCGGCTTTACCGCGGCGGCAGGGCATCATCTGTATACGGCCCGAAGCTTTCCTAAATCATATTGGAATCGCATCGCCTTTGTCAGTGAACCTACGGTAAGGCTGGTGCATAATGCCGTGATCGAACCCGATGGCGCGGGCTTTAAAGAAGAAGATGACTGGAATCTGATGGTCAGCTCTGACGAATGGTTCGGACCAGTATATGCCCAGGCAGGACCCGATGGCGCCGTGTGGGTGGCCGACTGGTATAATTTTATTATTCAGCACAATGTGTTTGTAGAACGGCAGGCGCCTTCTGAAATGGTGCTGCCATTTACCGATCAGCCCCACGGACAGGGAAATGCCTTCATCAGCCCATTGCGCGATGTGAATTATGGCCGGATTTATCGGGTGGTGTATAAAGATGCCCAAGCCTACCAGCCTGTTAGTTTGTCCAAAGATGATATCCCCGGCCTGCTCGTTGCCATGGAAAGTGACAATATGTTCTGGCGGATGACCGCCCAGCGACTGCTGGTTGAAAAGAAAGGCCAATCCGCCATTCCCGGTCTTATCGACATCGTTAATAATCAGGATGTGGATGAAATTGGGCTCAACAGTCCGGCAGTACATGCGCTGTGGACACTGCATGGATTAGGCGCGTTAGATGGAGCTAATGAAGAGGCATTAAAAATGGCTGTAAAAGCCCTTTCACATCCGGCAGCCGGGGTTCGCAAAGCCGCGGTAAGCGTGTTACCCCGCAATCAGCAAAGCCTGAAAGCCATTCAGGAAAATGGCCTGATCAATGACGCGGACCTGAATGTGAGGATGAATACACTGGTTGCACTGGCAGAATTTCCGGCTTCCGACGAAATAGGCGTTCAGTTATATGAGGCTTCGCGGAAAACTGAAAATCAGGAAGATGCCTGGATCAGAAAAGCTTTATTCGCGGCGGCCATTACCCACACAAAAGGTTTTCTTGCCACTTCAGAAAAATCGGGTGTGAAATCTCAGGAAAATGAGCTTAGCCATCGCATGGCTACTGCCCTAAGCCAGGAAGTGTATGAACTGCCCCGAAGAGGGGTACTGCCCTTTCCTGTAGATGTAAGTGGAAAAGCGCTTATCATAAAAGCATCTGTTGCCAAAAGAGATGAGGATTTGCAAGGCGTGGTCATGGCACAGGGAGGAAAAAACAATGGATATGCGTTGTATATTGAAAATGGAAAACTGAACATGGTGGTAAAGCAAAATGGTAAAACGTATAAAGCAGCTTCCACCAAACCCCTGCCCGAGAAATTTGATGTAGTAAGCCGGCTGGCAAAAAATGGAGCGATAACCCTGGAGGTAAATGGCGAGCAGGTAGCAACAGCCAAAGCACCCTCCTGGTTTGAGCAACCCCTTACCGCAGCCATTAGGATGGGATACGATTTCGACAACGAAGATAAAATAGGTAATTACGAAGGCGATTTTCGCCTGAGAGGTAATTTGCAAAGTGCCCTGCTTGAATTACAATCAGAAGAAGCGCTGATGGCCGCTGTAGCCGGAAATGCACCTTCTACCAATAAGCAAAGTAAGAAACAGGCTTTGGCGCCGGTAACCATCAACATTAAAGTGGTGCCCGATATGATGAAGTTCGATAAAGAAGCCTTTACCGTAAAAGCCGGACAGGAAGTAATTATAGAACTGGAAAACCCGGATGGAATGCAGCATAATATGCTGATTGTACAACAGGGAGCTTTGGAAACGGTAGGGGCCGCTGCCGATGCGATGGTAAGAGACCCAAATGCCGCCCAGAAAAATTATGTGCCCGAAATTCCGGAAGTGCTGCATGCTACCAAACTGCTGAACCCCGAGGAAATTGTTACCCTGCGGTTTACAGCACCCGATACACCTGGCGATTATCCTTTTGTATGTACGTTCCCCGGACACTGGCGAATGATGAATGGCACCATGAAAGTAAGCAGCGCTGAGGGCGATGATCTTTAAGTTAACAACCTAAGAAAGAGATTTAATCAAACAAACACTAATATTTATTACAACCTATATGAAATCAATACCTCAATTAAAATCTTATTCTCGATCCGGTACGCTGGTGTTCATTGCTCTATCGGTAATGATTGGCGCTGTGCTGTTTCTGAGTGGCTTCCGGTTTCCCGGCGAAAAGAAAGCAAAAAGTATCCGTACCCTGATTGTAGGTGGTGGCTCTTCCCACGATTTTGATAAGTGGTACAAACAAGCCGATGCCGAAACCCTGAAGGAAAAAGGATTCGCCACCGTAACTTATACCGACAACACCGATTCTATTGCTGCTTACTTACCGGCAATTGATGTGCTGTATCTTACCAATAACCAACCCATTGGCGATCCGGCAGTACGGAAAGCTATTTTCGATTTTGTAGATGCCGGTAAGGGTTTAGTGCTGGGTCATGCTGCCCTGTGGTATAACTGGAAAGACTGGCCCGAATATAATCTTCAGCTGGTAAGCGGTGGTTCCCGCGGTCACGATAAATATGGGAATTTCAAGGTCAATATAGTGGAGAAACATCCCATTACCAAAGGGGTCAAAAGCTTTACACTTGACGATGAACTTTATCATTATGAACTCGATGCGTCCGGACCCGGCATTGAAGTGCTGGCTGATGCAAGCGCCGAAGGCTCAGACGAAAGTTATCCTTCTATTTTTGTAGTAAAAAATCCTAAAGCACGGATTGTTGGTTTTGCACTGGGGCACGATGCGGCCTCGCATAATCTTCCGCAATACCAGCAGCTTCTGCGCAATGCCATTGAATGGGCTGCCAAATAAAAAACTGCCAGTGGCGCGGTTTTTAAACTTTATTTAAAAAAATTAGCATACATAACTTAATAATACAACCAGAAACATGAGCGAGAAAAAAATCACTGTAGTCATTGTAGGTATGGGATTTGGAAAAGAATTTATTCCCATTTATCAGCAACACCCTAACATTAAAGCGGTGGGCATTTGCACCCGCAATAAAAATACGCTGACCGAACTGGCCGCAAAATTCAATCTTGACAAAAACCTATGCTTTGAGCATTTTGAAGACGTTCCTAAAAGAGCTGATGTAGATGCCATTCATATTGTAACGCCGGTTCCGGAACATGCCCGCATGACGCTGGCTTCGCTGAATGCCAACAAGCACACCGCCTGTACCATTCCGATGGCCATGACGGTAGAAGACTGCCGAGCCATTGTGGAGGCAAAAAGAAGATTCAACAAAGTGTATATGATGATGGAAACGGCGCTGTACACCCGGGAATTTTTATACGGATTAAAGCTGGCCGAAAGTGGGGAACTGGGAAAAATACAGTTTGTAAGAGGTTCTCATATTCAGGATATGAGCATGGAAGGCTGGGCCGAATACTGGAAGGGTTTTCCGCCTATGCTCAACGGTACTCACGCGATTTCTCCTTTGTTGCGCATCAATAATACCAAAGCTGAATCGGTGGTATGCCACGGTTCCGGCCGCCTTTCCGAAGACCTGGCAAAAAGATACAACGCGCCTTACGCGGTGGAAACCGCCACATTTACCCTTAAAAATTCTGATGTAATCGCGGAAGCTACCCGATCTTTATTTGACGTGGTACGGCAGTACCGGGAAAGCTACGATGTGTACGGTACCAAAATGTCTTTCGAGTGGGAGCAACTTCAGGACGAATCGCATGTGATTTTTGACGGAGGCGAAAATGCCCGTAGAATAGATGTGCCTGATACCGACGAAATGTTGATTAAAGAAATCGCCAATTTTACCAAAAGAGAGAAAATTGACGATCCCAATCACGTTTCCTTTTTGCAGGGAGCCGGACATGGCGGGTCTCACCCGCATTTGGTACAGGAATTTGTAGCTGCCATTGTAGAAAACAGAAACTCGGCCGTAGATGCAGATGTGGCCGCCAATTACACCTGTGCAGGCATTTGTGCCCATGAATCGGCCATGAATAACGGTAAAAGAATAAGCATTCCTGATTTTGAGTAATATGCGATTTGGCGTAAGCACTTTTTTGTGGGTTTCCCCTTTCACCACCAGTTCGTTTGATCTGGTTTATAAAATAAAGGAAATGGGCTTCGATATCATAGAAGTTCCGGTTGAAAAAAAAGATTTGATTGACTGGAACCGGCTGAAAGAAATAACAAAAGATGCAGGGCTACAGGTAACCATCAGTGGTGCCTTTGGTGCCGACCGCGATATTTCCAGCGAAGACCCGCTCATTCGGGAACAGGGTAAGCAGTATATTATTGACTGCATCCGGATCGCGGAAAAAATGGAAAGCCCCATCTTCGGAGGCCCGGTGTATTCGGCCGTAGGCAAAACCAGGTTCATTTCCGAAGAGCAGAAAAAGAAAGAAATGGCCTGGTGTGTGGAAAATCTGAAAGAAATAGGGGCCATTGCCAGCGACCATGGCGTGGTTGTCGGAGTGGAACCTCTGAACCGGTTTGAAAGCGACATGGTGAATACAGCCGATCAGGCTATTGCACTGGTTACGGAAGTAGGCAATCCTAACATAAAAATTCAGTTGGATACTTTTCATGGAAACATTGAGGAAAAGAGCATTCCCGATACCATCCGGAAGTTAGGGAAGGAAATGCTTTGCCACATACAGGGAAATGAGAGCGATCGGGGTACACCCGGAACCGGTAACCTGGACTGGCAAGGCATTAAAAAAGCCCTTGATGAAATTGGCTACGAGGGTGCTATCGTGATCGAAACCTTTGGAGCCGTATCGGAAGAAATAGCGAAGGCAACCTGTATCTGGCGGCCCCTGGCTAACAGCTCAGACGAACTGGCTAGCGAAGGACTAAATTTTTATAAAAAGTTATTTAATGCTTAGCATTTCGCGGCGATGTGTATTTGTATAACCTTGATACAGTATTTCCGCCATCACCATTCTGGCCGATGGCTGCCGATGCTGTATACGAGGTGCTTTTCTTTTGCCTTGGGCAGCGTGAATGATAAAATTTAAACTCGTAATGGAACACAGTAGTTATTACCTGTTTTCATGAAAAATTACTTCATTCTATTATTTACCTTGATGGTAGTATTTTATTCCTGTAACCGTCTGGAAGAAAAAAAGGAACCAATCAGCATTACGTTGATAGACTGTCCTGCTATCAATGCAACCAATAGGTTCAATGTAAGCAACCGAACCCCTTTACAACCTTTACATTTTATTAATTTGCCCATTGGTAATATGCAGCCCCAGGGCTGGCGGCTTAAATATCTGGAACTGCAACGCGATGGACTTACCGGCCATTTAGGGAAAATATCCGCTTGGCTGGAAAAAGAAAATAATGCCAGGCTCAGCAAAGATGGAACCGGCGATTATGGCTGGGAAGAAGTGCCCTACTGGCTGATAGGGTATGAGGATATGGCGTATATGCTAGACAACCAGAAAATGATGGATGAATCCAAAACCTGGCGGGATGCTGCCGTTGTAAGTCAGCGAAAAGATGGTTACTTTGGTTCTATGATCCTGAAAGATGGTAAACCCGATCTCTGGGGCAATATGATTATGCTGTGGTGCCCGAGAGTCCTGTAAATACCGATCAGCCAGAGGAAAATATTAAGCTGATCCCTATGGGAGCGGCCCGTTTGCGTATTTCCGCTTTCCCGGTAGCCCAATAACGTAATGAAAACGTCCCTGTTAACCCTGATTATTATTTTTTCAGCTTTAGCTGGTATTTGCCAGTCAACTGCCCATATATCGATTAATGCGGCCCAGGTAGAGGGTGAGATTAATCCTATGCTGTATGGGCAGTTTGCTGAATTTATGTATGAGGATATCAAAGGAGGCTTACACGCCGAACTGCTGCGGAATCGCGGCTTCGAAGAGGCGCCGAATGCCATCGGGCTGTCGCGCTACTGGGAGCGGTATCCGGACGACCGCAACGATGATTATGGGCTGGCTTTTCGTTGGGACGATTCCGTTGCTTATCCTGTTTCCCATGACTTTTTTGAGGAGGTGCCGGTACAGCATGCACTCAGGATAAATGCTGGAGGTGGGGTAATTGAACGTCACGGAGTTTATCAGCCCCGCATTCCTGTACGGGCTGGCATCGCCTATCGGGGATACATTTGGATGAAGACGAGTGGGTATGAAGGTAGTGTGGCAATCGCTCTGGAAGAAGACATGAGTGGAGGGAAGGTTTATGCGGAAGCAGAAATTAAAGATATTCAGGGCAACTGGAAAAAATATGAGTTTGAGCTTCCCTCAGCACAGGCCGATGCGCATGCGCGGCTTGCTATTCTCTTAAATGGGAAGGGCCAATTATGGCTTGACCAGGTGTCGCTCATCCCCGGAGATGCCGTGGGTGAGGTGCGGAAAGACGTTTTCGAACGTGTAGCAGCCTTACGTCCCGCTTTTATTCGCTGGCCAGGCGGTAATGTGGCACAGGACTATCACTGGGTATGGGGCATCGGTCCCCGTGACCAGCGGCCTGTCTGGACCAACCTCTCCTGGCGCTATGAGCCGGAACCCAGCGATTTTGGTACCGATGAATTCATCGAGTTTTGTAAACAGATAGGCGCTGAACCTTCTATTACGGTGAATATAGAAGGAAGAGGGGCTACGTTGGAAGAGGCCGCCGCCTGGGTGGAATATTGCAATGGAACCTCTACCTCAAAATATGGAGCGATGCGTGCTGCCAATGGCCATTCCGAACCTTACGATGTCAAATACTGGGAAGTTGGGAATGAGATCTGGGGCGACTGGGTTCGCGGACATTCAGATGTGGCAACCTACGCTCGTAACTATCTGAGATATTATGAAGCCATGCGTGCTGTGGATTCCACCATTCAATTCATTGCTGTGGGCGACAATAACATGGAATGGAACCGTACCGTACTTCAGATGGCCGGACCCTATATGGACTATCTGGCCATTCACCATTATTATGGCCATGATTCGGTGATGCGTGAAAGTACTAACCTCATGGCACATCCCCTATTCTACGAGCGGTTCTATCAGAAGGTAGAGGCCCTGATCCGGAAAGAAGTGCCTGGGCACACAATCCAACTCAATATCAATGAATGGGGATTGGATCTGCCAGAGGCTCGGCAATATTCCATGGAAGCGGCCCTGTATGGTGCGCGCTTGATGAACGTGTTTGAGCGAAGTAGCCCGCTGGTGGCCATGAGTGCCGTATCTGACTTGATTAACGGATGGCCGGGCGGCATTATTCAGGCCAGCCGCAATGACGTTTTTGTTTCTCCTCTCTATTACATCAACCTGCTTTACAATAAATACCTGGGAAAATCACGCTTAAAGACTGAAGTGACCGGGCCAACTTTTGACACCAGTCAGGAAGGGAGTAATATTCCAAGCATCGATGTGGTAGCTAGTCGGTCTGCCGATGAGCACCAGATTTACATTAAAATAATCAATACTGATCCGGAAAATGCCATTGACACCCGGATTGACCTGAGTGGCATCAACATAGAAAAGGAAGCGGAATGGCACCTGCTTGCGGCTGATGAACTGGCAACCCATAATAGTTTTGCTGCTCCTGATGCCATTATACCGCAAAAAAATACCATGCAGATAGCAAAAAGCTTTCAAATAAGTTTGCCTCGCAGTTCTGTATCAGTTATTGTTTTACAAGTTGTTGGACCAAAATAAAAATATCAAGTTAAAAATACACTAGTTACGGTACTAGTAATCGGTTATATTCATCACTTAATTTAATTAACTCCATGAACAAGCATTTTTATCTGATTGTATTCGCATTTTTGTTCGTTGCCCCGGCAATGGCACAAGATGCCGAATGGAAAATTGTGGAAGGCAAAATCACCACCGAATGGGTCGCGGATGTTGACCCTGAAAATCCATTGCCTGAATATCCTCGTCCGCAAATGGTGCGGGATACCTGGCACAACCTGAATGGTTTATGGGATTATGCCATTAAAAGTAACAACGAAGCCCAACCTGCCTCATTTGAAGGAAAAATTCTCGTGCCTTTTGCGGTAGAGTCAGCGCTTTCCGGTGTGGGAAAAACCGTAGGAAAAGATAACAACCTTTGGTATAAAACTACCTTTACCCTACCCCGCGCGATGCGCAAAAAAAATGTGCTACTGCATTTTGGCGCTGTAGACTGGCGGGCCGAAGTGTATGTAAACGGGAAACAGGCAGGTACCCACCAGGGTGGTTACGATCCTTTTTCCTTTGATATTACCCCACACCTGAAATCTGGCGAACAGGAATTGGTGGTAAAAGTTTGGGATCCCAGCGATGAGGGGCCGCAACCCCGGGGCAAGCAGGTAAAAGAGCCACATAGCATCTGGTATACGCCGGTAACCGGCATCTGGCAAACGGTATGGCTGGAAGCTGTGCCCGAAACCCATATAGTTACTACCAAAAACACACCCGATCTGGATAACAAATCATTTTCGGTAATGGCTGATGTCGCTAATGCCCAGGCTGGCGATCAGATCAGGGTGAGGGTTTTAGATGGTGACAATCAGGTAGCTGAGCAAACTGTGGCGACCGGTGAAGAAGCTGTTTTACAAATTGCCGATCCCAAACTATGGGCACCCGGTAATCCGCATTTGTACGATATTGAGGTGGCAGTGCTGCGGAAAAATAAAGTGGTTGATGCAGTAAAAAGCTATTCGGCCATGCGTAAAATCAGTATGGAACCTGATGAAAACGGTATCCAACGGATGTTGCTGAATAATGAGTTTGTGTTCCAGTATGGCCCTTTGGATCAGGGCTGGTGGCCTGATGGTTTGTACACCGCTCCCACCGACGAAGCCCTGTTGTTTGATATTAAAAAAACGCAGGAAATGGGTTTTAACATGATCCGTAAGCATGTGAAAGTAGAACCGGCCCGCTGGTATCGGTACTGCGATAGCCTTGGCATGTTGGTATGGCAGGACATGCCCAGTGGCGATATGGGCAACCATTGGAATCAGCGACCGGGAGTGATCATGGGCATTGATACGGACAGAAAACGTACGCCAGAATCGGAAAAAATTTATCGTACCGAATGGGAAGCTATTATGGCTGCCAATCATAATTTTCCCTCAATTGTGGTATGGGTACCGTTTAACGAAGCCTGGGGACAGTTTAAAACCGAGGAAATCACGAAATGGACCATGGAAAATGATCCATCCCGGTTGGTGAACTGTGCCAGTGGCGGAAACTTTTATCAGGTAGGTCATATTATGGATTTGCACAATTACCCTGATCCGGCCATGCCCAATCCTGATTTGTTTGGCAAACAGCAAATTGTGGTATTAGGCGAATTTGGCGGACTAGGCTTGCCGGTGGAAGGCCACACCTGGCAACAGAAAGATAACTGGGGCTACCAGAGTTTTAAAAACAAAAATGAGCTGTTGCAACGCTACCAGAAGCTGATCAATGACCTGTTGCCGCTGATACCCAAAGGACTTTCCGCTGCCATTTATACCCAAACCACCGATGTGGAAATAGAAACAAACGGTTTAATGACCTATGACCGGAAAGAAATTAAATTTCCAGCCGATAAACTGAAAGCCTTGCATGAAAAACTGTACAATACACAGGTAGGCATTGGGAAGTAGAAAGCTAAATTCTATTAAATTTTAAGAAGCGCACTCCCAGATAATGGAAGTGCGTTTTTTTATAGTTGTTGGTTTTGACTGTAAAGGGGACGATGGTGAAAACACCAGCCATGGGAAGGGAAAACTTCGAGGATTTTTTGAGATGTTTGGTTCCTTTGCTTCCGAATAAGAGAAAAGGTCCCCGGTGTTGTTTCTGCTAATCTTTCTTAATTTTACAAAAAACAAGGCCTTGCTTAGTGGATAAGCAAGGCCTTATTTAATAATAAAACAGAAACGCGGTTATGTAAACTCAATGGTACTGCGTAGGCGTTTTTTCCGTAGGGACTTTTTCTGCTTTCTTTGAATTTTTTTGCCAGAAGAAGAAGATGGTAAACAATACGATTAATATGGCGGGGAATGTTATCATTTTTTCTAAGGTGTCCTGACCCGTCGCTAATTCCAGGGCGCTTCCGGTGAGACCCTCGGCCATATTCGCGGCCCGAGAATTATCAATCCAGCTCCCAATGATAGGCTGCCAAATGGAAGTGGAAAACATCCCTATTCCCCCAATAACGGACATACCCAAGGCACTGCTTAATGGCACCCGTTGGGCCACAGCCCCCACCATCACAGGCCAGAAATAACAATAGCCAAGACCAAAAATAATGGCGGCTACGTAGGCTATCGGGCCAGTTACGGTACTAAACATATAAATACCTATGGCTGCTAAGATCGAGCCGCCCAGCAAAACACCCGTTTGACCTAACCGCCCCACAACCGGGCCAGCGAAAAACCTACCCACTGTCGCCACTCCGAATGTCAACGCCAAGATAAGCATAGGCTCGGCTCCGCTGCTACTCAAGATAATACTTACCCACTGATTGGGGCCAAACTCGGTGATGGCCGTGATAGCCATGGTAACAAACAAGAATATATACACCGGACTCAGCATTGCCTTGAAGTTTTCTTTAAGAGAGTTAGCTCCTTCCACTTTTGGTTTAGGGAACGTTTTTCCGTATAACAACACCGCATAGGTGATGGTTGGGATCATAATGATCCATATTTGGGCTTGCCAACCCAGATTGGCATCGGTCATAAATTTGGAGATAAGGGAACCCAGCACAATCCCGCCCGGAAACCACATATGAAAGCGGTTCAGCATTTTGTTCATTTTCACCCCTGAGTAGGTATCGGCGATCATCGGGTTACAGGCTGCTTCTGTACAGCCGTTCCCAAAACCGATAAATAGTGTGGAAATAAGTAAGGTCGCGTATCCACCTGCGTAAATGGTCAAAATAATCCCCAGGGTATGGGCAACAAAAGCTACCAACATGATATTTTTAGGACCAAAAGTATGATATACCAGTCCCCCAATAATCATGGAAATGGGAAATCCTATAAACCACATGAGGTTTATAAATCCTAATTGCTCGGCAGTAAGGCCAAATTCCTCGCCCAATTGGGGTAATATGCCTGCCCTGATGGAAAAAGAAAAAGCCGTGGTGATCAGCGCGAAGCAACTCCCATAAAATAAAGCGTTTTTATTGATGTTCTCGTTCAAGGGTTTTAAAATTTTAGGTTGTTAATAAATTTGATTAAGTATGGAATATCTTTATTGCTGAACAATTTAAAAAAAAAATGTAAATATATATCATCTTACTATTTAAAAATTTCAATATGAATTGTTTACGTAATAGGTCTTCATGAAATTTTATGTCTCTTATACGCCACTTTTGGTTTTTTACCAACAAATTCTATGTTAATAAAGCTTTTGAACTATGAACGCATTATGCTAAAGCTAAATGTGCCCAAACGGGGTATTGCAAATCCATACCCCCTCACTTTCCTCTTTTATACCAAAAATCGGAGCCTACTCAGAATAATGGGCCTGAATTTATCTGGCATTAATAACGTTTTCCAATCCAGTATGGTAGCGGTATAAAACTCTAATTTGATATGCTCTTCAATTTCCAGATTCATATTCAGGAAAAGTTAAGGGTAATTAAATTGGTTTTTATCTGTGAATCATCAAAATAGCGACAGGAGTATGTATTTGGCTAGGTGGTGAAAACAACCACCAAGGGAAGATTAGAAGCCACGTAGAAAAACACAACCACCTGGCGCGGGCGTCCTCGCATGTGCCTGCTATTCCTCAGGCCCCTGGCCTATCTGAAAACAATGCGCGGCCCTATAGGGTATCCTAATGATAGAACTTTGGGTTTAAAACAAAAACGCGGATTTTCTGAATAAAAAAAGAACGCGTTCCGCTAAAGCCAAATGCACCCAGATGGATTTCAACATACCAATTCAATAATAGAGCGGCTTTTGTCGTATATGTCGAATACACAATACCCTGATTTGTTTTTCATCGTAACGATACGATACACGGTAATTGTTAGTCTCAAAGGCCCGGTAATTTCCCGGATTATTCATTTTGTATTTATCTTTAGAAAATCTTTCAGGTCTGTGAACCACTTGTGAAGTTTGGTAAGAATTGTTTGTTCTATCTGGTTTGCCTTTGAGGGAGAGGATTTGGCAATTACTTCCAACTCATCAGCAAAACGACCTAAAGCCGAAGTGCTCCAAATGATGAGTCTCACGGAGCGTTGCCCAATTTTTTCTTCCACCTGCCTAGCCGTTCAACAGCTTCTTCATGGGTATAAAATTCCCCTCGATCAATTTCATCCTCAGCCTCTTCAATCTCACGGTTATATTGTTCCATACTGATAGGCTCCTGTTTTGAGAACTTAGCCATAGAAGCCTCTAACTTGGTGAGTTCTTCCTCATTTAAGCGCATAAGCTTTTCTATGATCGCATACTTTCTGGCAATAATGGTATCCATAACGCTGTAGGTTATCCGCAAAGATAATGATTTTCTAAAATATAGATTTTGTCCTCTCTTAATTAATATTTTTTAATAGGCCTAATAAAACTAGCCAATGGTCTCTTGTACTGATCAATAGAATCGACACCCGTCTTGTACTTTAATGGTGTGGGCATTAAAGATTTCAAAGCTAAAAAAATTATTTTCCTAAAAAGGAAACGAAGGAATTACGCTAAAACTAATCGCGCCCGATTATGGGTTTTTTATCCTCCTCCACATAGTTCATATCCTTATGGAAAGTTTCATTCAGCGAATACAGGGCGATCAGGGCCGCGGCGGTGGTGAGTAAACCCACGGTGAGGGCGCTGTTGATAATGCCCATAGAGCCGCGCAAATACAGGAATAGGGTGGTGAGCGGAATAATGGCGCCCCGCACAAAGTTGGGTACGGTAGTGGCTACCGTAGCCCGGATGTTGGTGCCAAACAGCTCTGCCGCTACCGTAATGAACAAGGTCCAGTACCCGTTGCTGAAACCCAGTAAAATACATAGGAAATAGAATAAGTTAACATCCTTTATCGGCAGCAACAGGTAGAGCAACGTGAAAAAGAAGGACAACACAATAAATAAGCCCATGATCTTTTTCCGGCTTTGGGTATACTGGCTGAGTAGCCCGCTGGTAACATTGCCAAAAGCCTGGCTGGCAAAAGAAAGCATCACGGCAATACCCGCTTCCACCGGTGCTTCCAGTCCGATGGCCTCGCCAAACTCAGGCGAGAAAGTAATGAGCACGCCTACCACAAACCAGATGGGTAAGCCTACTACAATACATTTAAGGTATCGGAAAAATCGCTCCCGGTTATTAAACAGCATCCATACATTACCGCGTTGTACATGGGTATCTTTCGACTTCAGAAATATGCCCGATTCAAATACCCGCACCCGCATGATCAGTAATAAAAGGCCCAGTCCGCCACCAATAAAGTAAGAAGCCCGCCACTCGAATATATCCGCTACAAAATAAGCCAGAATGGCACCGAATACACCCAGCGTGGCTACCAGGGTAGTGCCATATCCTCTGATCTTTTTGGGTAACACTTCGCTCACCAGCGTGATACCGGCACCCAATTCCCCGGCCAATCCGATACCGGCTACAAATCGCAGAATGGCATATTGGGTAACCGTTTGCGCGAAACCATTCCCGATATTGGCTATAGAATAAATCAGAATAGAGCCAAACAACACCGACAAACGACCTTTTTTATCACCCAATATTCCCCAGAATATACCGCCAATCAGCAAGCCGGCCATTTGCATATTGAGCAGCAGTACGCCATCTTCCAGCAACTGATCGCCCGCAAGGCCCAGGTCCAGCAGACTGGGCACCCGCACGATGCTGAATAGAAAAAGATCATACATATCAACCAGGTAACCTAAAGCGGCTACCATAACGGGTAACCTTAGTAATTCACGGACAACAGAGATCTTTTTGGTGGAATTTATATCAGTCATGGCGGTTCGTATATCCTGAGTTTGACAGGAAATTCTAGGGATAAGTAGTTGAAATTTCAAAAGTTTTCAAGAAAGGGAATTTAGCGGGGATTTAAAAGAATTTTGAAAAATTTAATCCGGCAGGTTCTAAAGATTTTCGGAAAAGTATCGGTATAATAAGAAAAATTTTCTGGCTTCAGTCCTCCGTTACCGTTGCGTTTCTTTCATCCTGAACAATGCTTGCTTATTAAACGTAATACCCGATATGCCGTACACTCCTACATATCGATAACCAATAAAATTAGTAGTTGATGAAAACAGAAATTTGGTCTGATGTGGTTTGTCCGTTTTGTTACATTGGCAAACGAAATCTTGAAAACGCGTTACAGCAATTTGAGTATAAAGATAAAGTTGAAATAGTATGGCACAGCTTTGAGCTTGATCTGAATGCCCGGCCGGAGCCTGGCACGGATATGCTGGAAAGGCTGGCCACCAAATATGGTAAAACCCGGGAGTGGGCTGAAGCAAATACGAACAGAATAGTAAGTTACGCGGCCTCTGTCGGGCTTGCCTTTGACATGGATCGGGTTATTTACGCGAATTCCTTCGATGCGCATCGCCTTATTCACCTGGCAAATGCCCATAAATTGCAGGATGAAGCAGAGGAAAAATTGTTCTCGGCCTATTTGGTGGAAGGCAAGGATATTGGCAACCTCGGCACTTTACGGCAGATCGCTGCTGATATGGGGCTGGACACTGCCGAAGTGAGCGCCATGCTGGAAGGTAAAACTTACACCAACGAAGTGCGTGCCGATGAACGTGAAGCACAGCAACTGGGCATCAGGGGCGTTCCTTTCTTTTTATTTAACCGGAAGTACTCGGTGTCTGGCGCGCAACCTGCCGATTTATTGCTGGAAGTACTACAAAAGGTATGGGATGAGGAAACTGTAGTAACCAGCCCCCATAAAAATGCAGAAGATAACCAATGCGATGATGGTATTCGCAACATATAATAGCATATAAAATAGTGTATTTTAAAATAAAGTTTTTTAATTTAAGGTAAAGTTTTTTAATTTAAGGAAAAAACACAGATCACTATGAAAATATTGAACACATTATTGCTTATTTTACTTGTTAACGCAGCTTTCGCGCAAACCAAATGGGAACTGGATAAGGCTCATACCGGCATCAGGTTTGCCGCTACCCACATGATGATTTCAGAAGTAGAAGGTGAATTTAATGAGTTTGATGGTTCGGTTACCAGCTATAGCGATGATTTCGATGGCAGTGAAGTAGAATTTACGGCCAAAGTGGCCTCTATTGATACCGACAACGAACGCAGAGATGGTCACCTGAAATCAGACGATTTTTTTAATGCCGAAACCTATCCTGATGTTACCTTTAAAGGGAATCTGGAAAAAGAAGGCAGCGATTACTATCTGGTGGGCGATTTTACCTTGCGAGATGTAACCAAACCAGTGAAATTTCCGGTGAAATACAACGGACAAATTCCAGGGAACAAAGGTAAAAAAGCTGGTTTTAAAGTTACCGGTACGGTAGACCGGTTCGATTATGGCCTGAAATGGGATAAAGCCATTGAAACCGGCGGACTGGTAGTAGGAAAAGATATTGAATTTACCTGTAATGTAGAGCTGAATGAAGTAGTAGGACAGTAAATAACTACTTGTAAAAATATCAAAAAAGCCTGGTCACAACTACCAGGCTTTTTTGTTTGCGCATTTCAAAAGCTGTAAAAAGCAGCAGAGTTTTCTATAAACATGGGTGGGAACGATCAGGTACCCATAGGGAAGTTTTTTTAGGCAGGAAACGCACTATCCTTCCTATCATTTTCGTTTTCTTATATAGTAAACGTTACATGTATATCTATTAATAGAAATACCAGTAATTTAATGCCATAATGCCATAATGGCGTATGTTATTTGGGAAAAATAAAATATTTCTTAATAAATATGTCAATATGTCTATTATTTTCGTTATTATCAGTAACTACTTCTAAAATTAACCTATATCGCCAATTTCTATATTTACCCGCGAAAATAGCCATCCTGGCACCACAATTGATTCTTTTATAGTAAATAAAACTTAAATTTAATACATATGAAAAAGTTAATCATAGCGATGATTGCCATGCTAATGGTAACATCGATCCATATATCAAACGCACAATCAGGTGCAGACCGTACCAGTAAGGAAGATCGCTTGGAAAGAAAGCAACAGAAAGCTTTAGAGAAGCAGGAAATGAAAGAAAAATTCCTGGCTTTGGCCAAAGATCAGTCGCTGGTGCTGGAAGCCAATGCGTTGGCCGATAAATACGGGAACCGGGTGAATGTAACCGCCAACAACTTTATTATGCTGGACGGCGACCGGGTAGTATTACAAACCTCATTTCCCGCTCGTTTTGGCTACAATGGTTTGGGCGGTATTACTATCGACGGAAGACTTGCCGACTATGAGGTAGTAGGCGGAAAAGATAATAAATCCATATCCATTACAGCGCTGGTAACCAGCAGTGTGGTGGGCTCAGGCCGCCTCAGTATGAACATATCCAGTAATGGTTATGCCAGCGCTACTTTTTCCGACAACTGGGGCAATCGCCTTTATTTTTATGGCAATGCCCAAAGCCTGGAAGATACCCGTTTGTTTGAAGGAATGAGTATTTAATAACCCTGTAATTCCAGCAAGTAATTAACTTTATTAAAATAACAGTTAATTTACAAGAATTTATTTTAGAATTTTACAGCAAAGATTTGTGATACTAACCTCACAAATCTTTTTTATTATATATAGCCTGTAATGTAAGACATTATTTTATGAAGTTGCATTGCGCATTTTTTTAGTCAAAAAAGGTAATTCTCTTTAGATTTACGGTACGAGATAATTTTTAATAAAGCTGCTTTAGTTACAATAAATTGACCCGAAGTTTTCATCATCTTATTTTCCGCTTTCTAGTTTTATCCGCTTTTTCAGTCAATCCCAGCTGCCAAAGTCCTATAACCACGGATAATTTATTAAAACGCTATGAATTTAGCCAGGGGAAAATGGGAACCCTGTTTCGCTTTGTGTTATATGCGGGAGATAGCATTCAGGCCATAGCAGCGTCCAATGCCGCTTTTGCCCGGATTGATACTTTAAATAACATTCTGTCCGATTACCAGCGAACCAGCGAACTCAGTCGTTTGTCGGCTTCATCGGGTAGTGGGAAAAAGATTCGGGTAAGCGATGATTTGTGGCAGGTTTTAACCTCCGCTTACCAGGTTTCAGAAGAAAGTAAGGGTGCTTTTGATATTACGGTAGGGCCGTACGTAAAACTCTGGCGCCGGGCACGCAGGCAAAAAGCGTTGCCCGATTCTGTTTTACTGGCCAAAGCAGAAAAAGCAGTAGGTTTTACTAAAATCCGGCTGGATGCTGCTCGGCAGACCGTTCAGCTTACATCACCCGATATGCTGCTCGACCTGGGTGGCATTGCCAAAGGATATGCCCTGGACGAAGCGCTGAAAGTGCTGCAACAACAGGGTATTACATCCGCACTGGCAGATGGTGGTGGCGATATTGCCGTAAGCAACCCGCCGCCTGGTGAAAAAGGGTGGCGCATTGAAATAGAAAAAACGGATGCGCAGGGTAGTCCAACCACAGAAGTAATCTGGCTGCGAAACGCGGCGATTGCCAGCTCAGGCGACACCTATCAGCATCTGGAAATAACTGGCAAACGCTATTCTCACCTGGTTGATCCCGCAACCGGCATTGGCTTAACCACCCAACTCAAAGTTACCGTAATAGCGCCTACGGGTACCCTGGCAGATGCCTATGCTTCGGCCATTAGTGTGCTTGGCGAAGAGGAAGGGCAGGCTTTCATAAAAAATAAAAAGCAGGTACGGGTATTTATGGTTCATCCATACGAGAATTGATAAAAGAAAGCTGGGCGGTAAGGTACTCTTCGATGGCATCAGCATGAACAGCATTCAGGGTATACACGGTTACTTCAAACTGATAGGAGTTTTGGTTTTTTTGCAGTGTCTGGATTACTGGGTTTTTACTGGTAGACGACCAGGGGGCATTTAGCACATGGGCGCGAATAATCTGGCTGGTTTTGGATTCGGATAACGGGCTATTGTAATCAATGATAAAAGTAAATTTTTTAAGTGCCTCACTGGGGTTAGGCTTAACTATTTTTTGTCCGCTTAAGCTGCTGTACCGGACTTTTTCCAGTTCGCCGTTTTCGTTGATCAGGTCCAGCGACAAATAGCCCAACCTTTTAATGGTGCCTTCGGCATGGGCTATTTTAATCACATTATTTACCCTGAATGTGTTTTCAGCCTTAAAAATTAAGCCAGCTATAAAATCTTTAATTACAAACCACGAAATAAACGCTACCAATACCAGAATCAGGGACGTGATCAGTGCCGGGTAATAGAACTGCCCTTTGAACAGGTGGAAAAGTACCCAGAACAGAAACAGAGTCCATAATACAAATTCAAGCACCGGAAACAAATACAACAAGGTTTTGGCATATGGCTTATCGGAGGGCACAATTTTGATAAGCCTGACAGCCACACGCAGGCAAATAAACAACAAGAGTCCGATGATCAGGTCTGTAATCAGCATAGTTATAATATTTCCAGTTCTCTGAATTTAAGCGCCAGGTGCGGCTCTATATAAGGATTTAACTGATACACATCTTTCAGATTTTCCTGTACAATACCGGCCCGCATCAGCGAATGTAAAAAACGGGTTACCTCAGCTTCCGGAATTCGCATAACCCGGACCAGCTTATCAAAGGTAAAGGCCCTGTGGAGCATAAATTGAACGATGTACACAATCCAGTCCTCATCCAGGCTATCCAGAATTTCGCGATCGGGCATCGATGGTGATACGATGCTGATGGTATTGCTATCAGGCATGCCGCGGATGTGGTTGATCCAGGCTTCCATGGCAACCCCTACATTGCCCCTGGCATAATCGAAATACTTATTGAACAAACTGGCCAGTTTCCAGGTGGTTATCTCTTCCTCTGACGACTTGTTTACCAGCCTCAATCCACTGGACCGGTGCCTGAGCATAATCACATCTTTTAAAGCTTCGGCATCAAAGGGTTCGCACTCGATAACAGCAATAAAGTGGTCTTCAATTTTCTGTAGGTTGTTGATAAAATGATAAGCATAGGAATTACAATTTACAACAAACAGGCATTGATGGCTATGCTGGGAAATCAATTGCGTAATAGTATTAATAACGCGGTAACCTTCCTTGCTCCGCTCCCACCAAAGTTCCAGGTCGTTGATCACAAATACACTGTCGGAGGGTAAAGTGTTGAAAATTCTGTCGAGGTTATCGGTACGCTGTCCGGTTATTTTTTTTACAGCTTCGGTAAACACAGCCAGGTCGGCCGAACCCGCTCGGGATGCGTTCAAGGTATAAATTCTTTCTTTTTTATAATGCTCATGCGCGATTTTATGCGTAAGCGCTGTTTTTCCGGCTTTTCTTTCTCCAATGACTAGTATACCACCCAGATATCCACTTTTATACCTTTTTATCGACTTGTCGGCTCTTGTAATTTCTTTTTCACGATTTACCCAGAAATCGTCGCCAATGCTGGATTTGCCAATAAATAAATTACTGTAATAAAAGGGTAGCCGTTCCAGTATTTCAGGTTTGGGCGATATACTTTCTACCAGATTAAGAATATGAAAAGCCTGTGCTGTTTGCAAGTTTTCCGCGGCCTGAATTTTATTGGCCAGCAACACGCCTTCGCTTTTGGTGTACAACAGCCGGATAAACTGCGATTCTACATTTTTGTTAATTCTGTCTTTCAACATTTTGATTCGGGAAATGGCTTTTTTCCCTTCCCTATCCCGAAGGTTGGAACTTAGCTCACCCGACGAACGGATAATCGCATAGGAGTTTAAAGGCTCAAAGGCCCGGTTCAGACTTTTAAAAAGCTCTTCTTTCAATTGCTGCAACTGATTTAAAGTCTTTTCCCGTTCCTGCCTGAGGCGTGTGAGTAAATTTTGTAACGTGTCGCGGGTATAGGTTTTTACATCATTCACGTTGTAGAGGCTATCGGTATTATCCAGATTGAAGTTGGTAACACTTACCTGATCTCTGATGGTAATATTAGCGGTTTTCAGATGAGCGGTAAGCCTTTCCAGGTTGGCATGCACAGGGGTAATAAAATCCACATCAATCTGGTATTCAGCAATTCGCTTTAAAGGAACCGTAAGGTATTCACCCTCATCAAATTTCCCTGCATCTACGGCATTAGAAAACGATTCGCCCACAATGTCGAGTGTTTCCGGAAACTCATCCAGAATTTCCCGCATATCGCCATAAGCACTTTCAAAAATGGGAGTGAGGGTAAGGTCTTCTTTTCCATCAAAATCCGGCCGAAACGTTCCCTCATGCTGCCCATTGGCCAGGTGATGCTCCACGTTGTTTACCAGTTCGTCAATGTCGTCTATCAGGAAGTAATCTATGGTTGATAATATTTCCGCATTGGCTTTCTGGGTATTTACTTTGATGCGGTTTTGTAACGAAAGCACAACCATATCCAGGTAAATGGTATTGGCAAAATGTATCAGGTTATTATACCATATTTGTGGAAATTCAGCATTATAAGCCAGCACACGCTTATCCAGCTTTTGAATTTTGCGCTTTTTACGAATTTGCCGGTTTACGGTAATCCGGTTAAGTTCGTCCGACATATTCTGGATATCACGCCTGAACCTTTCCTGGGTTCGCGTTTTATAATCGTTGAAAGATCTGGTTTCCAGGTTCTGTAATTCGGTTAGTTTATCCGTAATTTTTATTTTCTCTGCTTCTATGCTTTCTTCCGTAAAACCAGACTGTGTAGCCTCCTGCTTAATTTTTTCATAACTTTCGTTAATAACCAGCAACAGTTCTTTCAGGCGGGTAAGGGTACGGGTACTGTTCAGGCCGAACCTTTCCAGCATTTGTTTTAAGGCCAGATACCGGCGCGATCCGATATGGTAACCGGCTAAAGCCCGGAACTCTACCTGCAAAGCCACGTCTTCCCGCTGCAAATAAGCTACAAATCTTTTTCTGAGTTTAAACCACTGTAAACCAAAAGCATCGCCTTTCTTTACTTTAAAATTTTCTTCCGGATAAAAAAGTGTAATGGTCTTGGGAATATTGTTCAGGTAGCCTTTCAACTTGGTTTCAAATTTTCTGATGCCCGCCGCAAGTATTTCTTTCTCGTTGGTCAATACCTGTTGGGTAAATTCTTTGAGCAAACGGCGCGACTGAAACAGCAGGTCGTTATGCGCCCTCAGAATAGAGCGGTTGCGCCGGTAAGCATCCATACCGGCGGTCTGCTTTTTCAAATTAGTGAGGTTATGCTTTACCAGGTACGATAAATTTTCGAAAAATGCCTGATTGTGTGCCAGTACAGCCCCTAAAGTGTAGCCGTACGATTCGTTGATCAGGTTCAACAGGTCAGCATCTATTTTTTCAACCTGCCGGGCCGCTACCCCATTTTTTGGCAAAACAAGCTGAGGCAAATCGGAAACTACCTGCTCTGTTTCTTCTTGCTTGGTTATTTTTCGATCAATACCTACAAAAGGCGTTTCAAAAAATGAAGAGGCATCGATGAGTAAAATACTGCCCCGCAAACTGTCGGTCAGTTCATTTATCCTTTGGGTATAAGTTTCTGGTTGCCGGTAAATATTTTCCGATATTCCCAGAAAAATAAGGTCAGCCTCCTGCGATTCGGCTTTGATGATGTCTTTTACCGGTCGTTTATCAATGGCATTATTAATTACTTTTACCGCAGCGCTAATCCGGTAGTTATCGAGTACCTGGTTCAAGCTATTATGAATTTTGCCCGAAAGCGTACTAAATTCAGTAATCACCAGTATGCGGATGGTAGCCGTGCGCCACTCATTGCTGGAACTAATAAAACGGGAAAGCGCCAAAGCAAAAGGCAGGTTATTGTCTTCGGCATTCCACCAGATGTCTATTTTTTTTCTGCTACCAAAACCCTGTTCTTTATCGAAACTCAGAAATACGGAATTGTAGTTCAGTTCATAAAATTTCTTCAGAAGCTGGGCATAGCGTTCCGTATCTTTGGTATTACGCCCCCAGCCCATCAGGATGGTATTCGGTTCTATGCCAGAAAAGCCATAAGTAGTAGCGATAATATCTATACCATCATACAGGTTTTTGCAGGTGTGTTTTCTGGTGAATATGCCTTCTTCCTGTAACTCTTTCAAAGGGGCTTCCGGTGCTTCTCCTTTCCTAATCACCGATTTGGACGACGGGTCTTCTATCAATTCAAAATTGGATAAAATACCCAGTTTTCCTACCAAAGCTTTTCCCAGATCCAGCAGATAGGGCCGGGAACTTCCGCCGCTGAATAAAATGATGTTGGGTCTCCAGTTTCGGGTACTTTGCTGGCTGTTGCCCAGTTTTCCCAGGCCGGTACGCACCAGCGAACTCCACACGCTACCCCAGGTATCGCCCGTGTCCAGGGTAAGTTCTTTGCGTTTCAGGTACAAAAACACCAGTCCGAGGATTACCGTAGCGCCAATCAGCGCTACAAAGTCGAGCTGAATCATCACAATAAAGCAGGCCAGGAAACCGATAATGCTAACCAGCCGTGGAATTTTAAATTCGGGCCGGAAGTCGGAACTGGCCCAGCTTTCAATGGTGCAACTTAAGTTCAGAAAACCATAGGTAGTGATAAAGAACATAGAAACAATACGGGCAATTACGTCCAGTTCGCCAATCAGGATGCCAGTTTCCGCAATCACGAAAGTTAATAATAAGGCATTGCGCGGTTCATTGGAAGCGCCCACGCCTTTGGCAAAAATCCGGGGTGTAATTTTATCGATGGCAGTGGCCTGTAAAATGCGGGGAGCACCTAAAATGCTGCCCAAAGCCGATGATAAGGTGGCTCCCCAAATGCCGGCAATCACCAACTGGGGAACCCACGATATTTTAAAAAGTACTTTCGGATCGTTTACCAGTACATCGGAACTTACGGTATACGAAAAGAAAAAGGCCAGACCAATGTAAGCCACAAACCCGATCACAATACCCATAATGGTACCTATCGGCAGCGATTTCTTCGGATCTGCCAGGTCGCCCGACATGGAAACGCCTGCCTCAAAACCCGTTACCGCCGGAAAGAAAATGCCAAACAACACCATAAAAGGGGCCGCATTGGAAATAGAATCCAGCATGGGCGCGGCAGGCGCGAATTCATGTTTTCCAAAAAAAATAGAGACCAGCGACAACACAATGGCCAGCATAATAAAATACTGCGACTTAATGGCCAGCGAAGTGCTGATAAATGTGATGGTGGTAACCAGAATAAGGGCAATGCTACCCGTAATCCGGATAGTATTGATGTTATTTTCAAGTTCCAGATAACTGAGAAAGCTTTCCGCGAAACCAATTAGGTACAGGCTTACACTCAGCGATAGCCCCACAAACAAAGCCAGCCCCAGGGTACCGCCAATGGGCAAACCCAGGCTGCGCGAAATCATATAATAAGTGCCACCGGTTTTAACTTTTTTATCAGTAGCGATAGAAGCCACGCTGAGGCCGGTGGTAGAAGAAATAATGTGCGCGATTATGATAATAATCAGGGTAGAATACAAACCTGCCTGCCCTACAATCCAGGGCAAACGCAAATACATAATTACACCCAGAATGGTAAGAATAGAAGGAGTGAAAACTCCGCTAAAGGTTCCGAACTTTCGCGTTTTTGCCATACGGCTACTTACATTTTATCTAAAAAAAATTAATATTAAAAATATTCAAAAAACTAAACGAAAAGGTAAAGAATTGATAACTAACTAATTAAATTATTAGAAAAGTATTCACTTTATGCTTCAGTGCGTTTAATTTTAAACAAAATTTTTTTGAGGTAATTTATCTATAGAAAACCAAACATTAAATGATTTTCAGAAAAAGGTTGCATAGAAAATGCTAATAGAATAGTAGATGATACCGCTAAGGTATACATAACCATGAATAAAACACACCTGTATATATTAATTGTAGCTCTATTTTTAGTTAGCGCGACAGCCTGTTTCAGAGACGATCTGAAAGATTTAACCATGCCCAACTGGAATCCGGACATCGCTATTCCTTTGGTGCAAACCCGTTTTTTGGCTACTGATATTATCGATAACCTGCCCGACCGGAACAATGTGGATGTAGATAGTACGGGCCTGGTTTCCTTCGTGTATGCCAAGAAAAATGTGGTTTCTATTCCAGCCGAGGACTTTCTGAAGATTCCCGACCTCAGTTTTCTGGCTACCGACAACAGTACCCTGCTCAATTTTACTTTGTCGTCCGGAGATATTCTTGATAAGCTTGAACTTTCCGAAGGACAGTTTGTATACGACCTGGAAGTAGATCAGCTGGAAGATGTGCAGGTTACCATTACCATTCCGGACGCTACCAAAGCCGGTAAACCTTTTGAGAAAATTATCAATTTGATATATGCTGGTATCAATCCGATACAAACTACCGACACCATTGACCTGGCCGGATATATTTTAGATTTGACCCAGATAGGCGATACCATCGTATCGCTGGCTATCGAATACGAAGCGGTACTTAATTCGACAGGCGAAAAAGTGCCGGTAAAGAAATTTGTCGGTATCTGGGAGCATCTGAAGTTTTCTTATGCGGAAGGGCTGTTTGCGTTAAAAGATTTCAAGTTCAAAATAGATACCCTCAAACTGGGGTTTCTGAAAAACTGGCTGGATGGGTCCGTTTCGATGGAAGATCCGAATATTGAGATCACAGTAAAAAATAATTATGGACTTCCTTTTTCACTTTTTTTAACTAATTTCAACGCGGCCAACGAACTGATTACCGTGCCTGTAACCGGTGAGATTTTTGCCGACAGCGTATACGTTAATTTCCCTGACGACAGCCTGCGCCTTAATGCTGATACTACCCACATAATTGTAGATGGTGAGAACTCCAACCTGGAAAATGTGCTGACCATCGCACCTGATAAACTCACTTACGGATTATCGTTTGGTACTACCCCTGTTCTGGATAGCCTGGTACTGATTAACCGGATTTCCGACGAAAGTAGGTTGTCGGTGGATATAAAATTGGAACTTCCATTTCAACTCCGGATTGATAATTTGAGTTTGCGGGATACTTTCGACCTGAAAATTGATAACATAGAGGAAGTAGATTACGCGAAATTTAAGCTGGTTACCGAAAATAGCTTTCCTTTAAATGCCCGGATTCAGGTGTATTTTGCTACTGAAAGTTATTATGTGCTGGATTCGCTGTTCACCACTTCTGAAAATTTGCTGGTTTCCGGAGAAGTGAACGAAGATGGGGTAGTTATCAATCCTTCCCGGAACGAAACCTTGATTACAGTTAACCACGAAAACCTGAGAAATATTTATGATGCCCGAAAAATTATTGTAAAAGCACATTTGCTGTCAACCAACAATGGCGAATCCACAGTTCAATTCCTGACTACCTATGGCATAGACATGCAACTGGGGGTAGTTACCAATCTCTCTTATCAATGAAGCAGCTAATAACCGCTTCAATACTAACTTTTATGCTTTTGTGCCGCACTGCCTGGGCACAGCAGGAGCTTATGCTTCATTTTCTGGAAAATATTCCACAAACCAATGTAACCAATCCGGCTTTTTTAACAGATAAAAAATGGATGTTAAGCCTGCCTTCCTTTGCTTTTAATTATGGTAACAATGCCTTTGCTTATAACGATTTGATTGGGAAAAATATCCGGGGAGCTAACTTCGCGGACATCGATTATGTGCTGAATAAACTCGGCAACAAAGATAATATATTACAAAACCAGCTGAATGTAGATTTACTGCGGTATCAGATCAAAATAGGAAATGTCTTTCTTACCGCTTCGCTAAGCGAAAACCTGAGCGTAAAATTTAATTATGACAAAGAGCTTATCGATTTTTTCTGGAATGGTAATGCAGGGTATATTGGAAAAACCGTGAAACTGGCGCCTGACCTGCGGGCGGTATATTTCAGAGAAATTGGAGTAGGGGTGGGTTATGATTTTGGCAGATTAAAATTAGGGCTTAGAGGAAACGTGCTGGAAGGCCTGGCGGATTTAACCACCACCAAAGGAAATGCGCTGGTGTATACCAATGAAGATGATTATGCCATTACCCTATATACCGACTACCTGATTAACACTTCAGAAATACCTAATTTCTTAGATGATCCGCTGGTAAACGCGCTGAGTTTTAAAAATCTGGGGTTTGCGGTAGACGCGGGGGCTTCTTTTGAGTTAGAGAAATGGAAGGTTAATGCCAGCTTTAATAATCTGGGATTTATTAACTGGAAAAATAATGTGATTAATTACGCCAATACCAAGGTATACACCTACGACGGACTGGAATTAGATAACTATTTGCAATCGGGTAATGTATCCTTTAAAGGGTTGCTGGACACCCTGGAGGCAACTTTTTCTCCTACCAAAACCGAAACTGCTTATCGCAGCCGGCTGGTTCCCCAATCTTATTTTTCCATTTTTTATTATCCGAATGCAAATATGAAGGCGGGGGCACTGGTTTTTGGTGAATGGACCAATACCTTTCTGCCTGCTTATTCATTTTTTGTGTCAAACCAGTTTGCCGACTTTTTTTCGCTGGGAGTTTCTTATTCCGTTAAAAATAAAACTTACAATAATGTGGGATTATCGACGGTTTTTAATTTTAAGAAGTTTCAGATTTTTGCCGTTTCCGATAATTTTGTAAATACTATTAATCCCAAGTCGGCCCGGAATATTAATTTTCGCTGGGGAATTAACCTTCAGTTTTATGAT